>NZ_JAGRQY010000023.1:0-82906 GCF_018223905.1 Klebsiella sp. 28 | reverse complement strand
TAAAACCGTCGTCCTGTTCCTGCCACTGACTGGCGCGCTGATGGGCGAGAACAGCAAACATCCCCATCACCAGCACGCCGAGAAAATACCCTTTGCCGCTGAACAGCGGGCAGGTCCGCCAGATACCGAGCAGATAAACCAGCGATCCTGTCGCCATCATCCCCCTGGCAATATTGCGTTTTGTGATCATCTCACCTCCCTGGTCGACAGGGGCTGATTATGACCGACTCCCTCGGCGATGCCTCAGATTACGTACGACAAAGCGGAGATTTCGGAATAAATAAATACGCATTTATGGATGGATGTAGCCGGGACATTCAGGAAGGGAATCCGTCCGGCGCTGCCGGACGGACTGAGGCTAAGACATCAGCGGTTTCAGTTGCTGATAAATCTGGCGGAAGGTTTCCCGCTGCGGCGCATAGTGGGCCACACGGCGATCGTCCGGGCGATGGGCTTGTTCAAGCGGCAGCGGCTTCAGCAGCCCGGGGCGGTCTGCNNCCGCCAGCTGCGCCAGCCTGGCCGCCCCCAGCGCCGGGCCGACATCGCCCCCGGTACGGTAATCGAGCTGCAGGCCGCTGATATCCGCCAGCATTTGCCGCCAGTAAGCGCTGCGCGCCCCGCCGCCGATAAGCGTGATGCTCTGCGGCTTGATGCCGCAGGCGTGCACCACGTCCATACCATCCGCCAGCGCATAGCCCACCCCTTCCAGCACCGCCCGCGCCAGCTCTGCCGGCCCATGCTGATGCGTCAGGCCAAAAAAGACGCCCTTAGCCTGCGGGTTGTTGTGCGGCGTGCGTTCGCCAGACAGATAGGGCAGGAACCACACCGGACCGGCGCTTTCATCCGCCGTCTGCGCCGCCGCGATCAGCGCCGGCACGCTGGCGAGACCGGTTAATTTTGCCGCCCAGTCCAGACAGGAGGCCGCGCTGAGCATCACCGACATCAAATGCCAGCGGCCCGGCAGGGCATGGCAGAAGCTGTGCACCGCGCTTTCGGGTTTGCTAAGGAACCCTTCACTGACGGCGAAGTAGACGCCAGACGTACCCAGCGACAGCATCGCCTGACCGGCATCGGCCATGCCGACCCCGACCGCGCCCGCGGCGTTGTCGCCCCCGCCGCCCACCACCAGCGCCGGCGGCATATTCCACGCCTGCGCCACCTCAGGTCGCAGTTGCCCGGTGACGTCGCTGCCTTCGAACAGCGCCGGCATCGCATCCNNATCGCATCCCGACTGAGATCGCAGGCGGCGAGCATCTCGTCGCTCCAGTCGCGCCGGGCGACGTCCAGCCACATCGTGCCGGCGGCGTCAGACATATCGCTGGCGAGCTCGCCGGTCATGCGCAGGCGCAGATAATCCTTGGGCAGCAGCACTTTATCGACCTGGCTGAACACTGCCGCCTCGTGGCGCTGTACCCATAAGAGCTTCGGCGCCGTAAAGCCCGGCATCATCAGGTTGCCGGTGATCTGCCGGGAAGCGCTGACTTTGTCTTCCAGCAGCTGGCACTCTTCGGCGCAGCGGCCGTCATTCCATAAAATGGCCGGACGCAACACCTGTAACGATTTATCCAGTAGGGTGGCGCCGTGCATCTGTCCGGCAATGCCCAGCGCCTTCACGTCGCGCAGGCTATGCTGCGCGCCCAGGGCTTTCATCGCCGTGTCCGTCGCCAGCCACCACTGTTCGGGATCTTGCTCCGACCACAGCGGATGCGGACGCGAGACGGTGAGTTTTTCGGTATGCGATGCCACTACCTCACCCTGCTCATTGAGCAGGATGGCTTTGACGCCCGACGTCCCCAGATCGATGCCGATATACATACTCCCTCTCCTTAAACGCGCGCCACGGCTGAGCGTGGCGCGAACAGAGCATCCTGGTTGCGGCGCCGGTCACCCCGGGCGCCGCCGCATGATTACTTGTCAAACAGATAATGGTTGACCAGGTTTTCCAGTTGTTCCTGCTGGCCGCTGCGATGCTGCGGCGCCAGCTGATGCTGAGCGGCATACTGGGCAATATCGCTCAGGGTCATCTGCCCGTTAAGGATCTGCTGCCCCAGCTCACCGTTCCAGCCGGCGTAGCGTCTGGCCACGCGCTTATCCAGTTCGCCGTCCTCGATCATCCGCGCCGCGACCTTCAGCGATAGCGCCATGGTATCCATCGCGCCAATATGACCATAGAACAGATCGTATTTGTCGGTGCTCTGCCGGCGCACTTTCGCATCAAAGTTGAGCCCGCCGGTGGTGAAGCCGCCCGCTTTGAGGATTTCATACATCACCAGCGCGTTCTCTTCGACGCTGTTCGGGAACTGGTCGGTATCCCAGCCCAGCTGCGGATCGCCGCGGTTGGCGTCAACGGAGCCGAACAGCCCCAGCGCAATGGCCGTCGCAATTTCATGATGGAACGAATGGCCGGCGAGCGTGGCATGGTTAGCTTCAATATTCAGTTTAATCTCTTTTTCCAGACCAAACTGTTTGAGGAAGCCGTAAACGGTAGAGGCATCATAGTCATACTGATGCTTGGTCGGCTCCTGCGGTTTGGGCTCAATCAGCAGCGTGCCTTTAAAGCCGATTTTATGCTTATGCTCCACCACCAGCTGCATAAAGCGGCCAATCTGCTCACGCTCCTGGCGCAGGTCGGTATTCAGCAGGGTTTCATAGCCCTCGCGACCGCCCCACAGCACATAGTTTTCACCGCCCAGTTGATGGGTGGCATTCATGGCGGTGACCACCTGGGTGGCCGCCCAGCTAAATACTTCCGGATCCGGGTTGGTGGCCGCGCCGGCGCCGTAGCGCGGGTTGGTAAAGCAGTTTGCGGTCCCCCACAGAAGCTTCACGCCGCTCTGCTGCTGTTTCTCAGCCAGCACCTCGACCATCCGGGCGAAGTTATTGCTGTACTCCTTGAGCGAAGCACCTTCCGGCGAGACGTCAACGTCGTGGAAGCAGTAGTAAGGCACGTTGAGTTTATGGAAGAATTCGAACGCCACATCGGCTTTGCGTTTGGCCATCTCCAGGGCGTCGCCAGGCTGCTGCCAGGGACGATCAAAGGAGCCCACGCCAAACATATCGGCGCCATTCCAGCAGAAGGTGTGCCAGTAACAGGCCGCAAAACGCAGATGATCTTCCATCCGTTTGCCCAGCACCAGTTCATCCGGGTTGTAATGACGGAAAGCCAGCGGGTTAGTGGATTTCGGGCCTTCGTAACGAACGCGATCGAGTTGATCGAAATAGGTCTGCATAGAGAACTCCATATTCAGAGATGCGGCGAATAACCAATCAGATACCCTAAATAATTCGAGTTGCAGGAAGGCGGCAGGAGCGCAAGTCCCCGGTAACCAGGGGCGGAGCAACGAATGTCACCAACCCACCTACAACTTGAAGTATGACGGGTTTAAGCCAATATAGAATTTCGCTTTCATTTTCCTCAATTACGTTATTTCACACCGCCATTGAGAGAATCCACAAACGTGCGCCAGCTCGCAAAAATAATATCCAGTCACCGTTGCGCCGCTTTGTCAGAGACAGTCCAGTGCAATAATAAGAGCGTGCATGAATAAAATACGATCGCCGTCATAATTTGCACATTAAACGAAATTTCATAACGGCAAAATAAGAACCGGTAATTGCCAGCCCTGCTTTCCGCGTTAAGAATCTGTAACGTATCCGCAACCTCATGTATCAAACATTATTTTCCGTTCGTCTTACCTACCCTTACAAAAAAGGTATCGTTATTATGAAGATAAAGAACCTTTGCCTTACGCTTTGCGCCAGCTCCCTCCTGCTCGCCAGCATGGCGGGGATGGCGAAAGAAGTGAAGATTGGCATGGCCATCGACGATCTGCGTCTGGAGCGCTGGCAGAAAGACCGTGATATTTTCGTCAATAAAGCGGAATCCTTAGGCGCCAAAGTTTTTGTCCAGTCCGCTAATGGCAATGAAGAAACGCAGATGTCGCAAATTGAAAACATGATCAACCGCGGCGTCGATGTGTTAGTCATTATTCCTTATAACGGCCAGGTACTCAGTAACGTTATTAAAGAAGCCAAGCAGGAAGGTATTAAAGTCCTGGCCTATGACCGTATGATTAATAATGCCGACATTGATTTCTATATATCTTTCGATAATGAAAAAGTTGGTGAAATGCAGGCGCAAAGTCTGGTCGACAAAGTGCCGCAGGGTAATTATTTCCTGATGGGTGGTTCGCCGGTGGATAATAACGCTAAACTGTTCCGCGCCGGACAGATGAAAGTTCTCAAGCCGTATGTCGATGAAGGCAAAATTAAGATTGTCGGCGATCAGTGGGTTGACGGCTGGCTACCGGAGAACGCGCTGAAAATAATGGAAAACGCGCTAACGGCGAATAATAACAAGATCGATGCCGTGGTCGCCTCCAATGACGCCACCGCCGGCGGCGCCATCCAGGCCTTAACCGCCCAGGGGCTGGCCGGCAAAGTGGCGATCTCCGGTCAGGATGCTGACCTGGCGGGCGTGAAGCGCATTATTTCCGGTACCCAGACGATGACCGTCTATAAACCGATTACCACCCTGGCCACCAACGCCGCTGAAATCGCCGTTGAGCTGGGTAACGATAAGCAGCCGAAGGCCGATACCACGCTGAATAACGGCTTAAAAGACGTCCCTTCGCGCCTGTTAACGCCAATTGAGGTAAATAAAGAGAATATCGACGCCACGGTGATTAAAGACGGTTTCCATAAAAAGAGTGAACTGTAATGGCTGACGCCCCGCTGCGGGGCGTCATTTTCATCCCGCCGGATATCACTGTTGCGGAGTCTTTATGACCTGGCTACTCGAAATGAAGAACATCACCAAAACCTTCGGCGCTGTTAAAGCCGTGGATAACGTCAGCCTGCGCCTGAACGCAGGCGAGGTGGTCTCGTTATGCGGTGAAAATGGGTCGGGGAAATCGACGCTGATGAAGGTGCTGTGCGGTATCTATCCGCACGGAAGCTATGAGGGCGAGATTATTTTTGCCGGCGAAACGCTGCAGGCAAACCATATTCGCGATACCGAACGCAAAGGCATCGCCATTATTCATCAGGAGCTGGCGCTGGTGAAACATCTCACCGTGCTGGAGAATATTTTCCTCGGCGCCGAGATCTCCCGCCATGGTCTGCTGGATTATGAAACCATGACGCTGCGCTGTCAGAAGCTGTTGGCGCAGGTCAATCTGCCCATTTCGCCCGATACCCGCGTCGGCGACCTCGGCCTTGGTCAGCAGCAGTTGGTGGAGATCGCCAAGGCGCTGAATAAACAGGTTCGCCTGCTGATCCTCGACGAACCGACCGCCTCCTTGACCGAACAAGAAACCGCGACGCTGTTGGCGATCGTTCGCGATCTGCAAAACCACGATATCGCCTGCATCTATATCTCGCATAAGCTCAATGAGGTCAAAGCGATCTCCGATACGATCTGCGTGATCCGCGACGGCCAGCACATCGGCACCCGCGATGCCAGCGGCATGAGCGAAGACGATATCATCACCATGATGGTCGGCCGCGAGCTCACCGCGCTCTATCCCAGCGAGCCGCACGCCCACGGCGAGGAGATCCTGCGGGTTGAACATTTAACCGCCTGGCACCCGGTAAACCGCCATATTAAACGGGTCAATGACGTCTCATTTTCCCTGCGTCGCGGAGAAATCCTCGGCATCGCCGGGCTGGTCGGCGCCGGACGTACCGAGGCGGTACAGTGCCTGTTCGGCGTCTGGCCGGGGCGCTGGCAAGGGGAGATCTTTATTGATGGCCAGCCGGTGAGCATCTCTAACTGCCAGCAGGCCATTGCCCACGGCATCGCCATGGTGCCGGAAGACCGCAAAAAAGACGGCATCGTGCCGGTGATGGCGGTGGGCAAAAACATTACCCTCGCGGCGCTCAACCAGTTCACCGGCGCAATGAGCAGCCTGGACGACGCCGCCGAGCAGCACTGCATCCAGCAGTCCATTCAGCGTTTGAAAATTAAAACCTCCTCACCGGAGCTGGCGATTGGCCGTCTGAGCGGCGGCAACCAGCAAAAGGCGATTCTGGCGCGCTGTCTGCTGCTCAATCCGCGCATTCTGATCCTCGACGAACCCACCCGTGGCATCGATATCGGGGCGAAGTATGAAATTTATAAACTGATTAACCAGCTGGTGCAGCAGGGCATCGCGGTCATTGTCATTTCATCCGAACTGCCCGAGGTGCTCGGTCTCAGCGATCGGGTGCTGGTCATGCACGAAGGCAGACTAAAAGCCAATTTGGTTAATCAACATCTGACCCAGGAACAGGTGATGGAAGCCGCGCTGAGGAGCGAACGCCATGTCGAAGAACACGTCGTCTGAAATCAAACTCACCCCAACCGCCCCCGCGGCCCTGCCGGCGCTAAAAGGGCTGAATCTCCAGGTCTTCGTGATGATCGCCGCCATCGTCGTCATTATGCTGTTTTTCACCTGGGTTACCGATGGCGCCTACCTGAGCGCACGCAATATCTCCAACCTGCTGCGGCAGACGNNATTCTGGTGACGCTGGTGATGGGCCTGCTGCTCGGCGCGTGGAACGGATGGTGGGTAGCCTATCGCAAGGTGCCCTCGTTTATCGTCACCCTTGCCGGGATGCTGGCGTTTCGCGGCATTCTGATCGGCATCACCAACGGGACCACCGTCTCGCCCACCAGTCCGGCGATGTCGCAGATCGGCCAAAGCTACCTGCCAGACGGCATCGGCTTCGGCATCGGCGTTGTCGGCATGGCGGTGTTTATCGTCTGGCAGTGGCGCGGGCGGATGCGCCGGCAGGCGTTAGGTCTGGCGACCTCGTCCTCCACCGCCGCCGTCGGCCGCCAGGCCATTACCGCGGTGATTGTGCTGGGCGCAATCTGGCTGCTCAATGACTATCGCGGCGTACCGACCCCGGTGCTGATCCTCGCCGCCCTGCTGCTGGCGGGCCTGTTTATGGCCACCCGCACCGCCTTTGGTCGCCGCATCTACGCCATCGGCGGCAACCTGGAGGCGGCCCGTCTGTCCGGGATTAACGTCGAGCGTACCAAGCTGGCGGTGTTTGCCATTAACGGCCTGATGGTCGCCATTGCCGGGCTAATCCTCAGCTCACGGCTCGGCGCGGGGTCGCCTTCGGCGGGCAATATCGCCGAACTGGACGCCATCGCCGCCTGCGTCATCGGCGGCACCAGCCTGGCGGGCGGCATCGGCAGCGTCGCCGGGGCGGTAATGGGGGCGTTTATTATGTCGGCCCTGGATAACGGCATGAGCATGATGGACGTCGCCACCTTCTGGCAATATATCGTTAAAGGCGCCATTTTGCTGCTGGCGGTGTGGATGGACTCTGCCACCAAGCGGCGCGCATAAGCAGAGACTCTCTGAAGAATGTCTGAATTCTTTGCGCTACCGCCAAACTTCGCCATAAGGCGCTTGAAATATCTCGGGCATTAGCCGGTAGTGTATACCCAACATCATTCGGGTTGCAGACGACGCCCCCGGCCGCGTACCGGCGTACGTGGCCGGGATGAGTGGTAAGTCAGGCCATCGGCAACATCTTGAATGAAGGGGTATGACCGGGGTTAGAGCAGGAACATTATCTATGTTTGAAAAGCGTCACCGTATTACGCTGTTATTTAACGCCAACAAAGCTTATGACCGCCAGGTAGTTGAAGGTGTCGGCGAGTATCTGCAGGCCTCCCAGTTGGAGTGGGATATCTTTATTGAAGAGGACTTTCGGGCACGCATCGAAAACATCAAAGAGTGGTTGGGCGATGGCGTTATCGCCGACTATGACGATCCCGAAATCGAAAAGCTGCTGGCCGATGTCCACGTGCCCATCGTCGGCGTCGGCGGATCTTATCATCAGCCAGAGCAGTACCCGCCGGTCCACTATATCGCCACCGACAACGCCGCGCTGGTGGAAAGCGCTTTTCTCCATTTGAAGGAAAAAGGGGTGCACCGCTTCGCGTTTTACGGACTCCCCACCTCCAGCGGTAAACGCTGGGCGGTAGAGCGCGAGTATGCCTTCTGCCAGCTGGTCGCGAAGGAGAAGTATCGCGGCGTGGTCTACCAGGGGCTGGAGACAGCGCCGGAGAACTGGCAGCACGCGCAAAACCGGCTCGCCGACTGGCTGCAAACCCTGCCGCCGCAAACCGGCATCATCGCCGTCACCGACGCCCGCGCCCGCCACGTCCTGCAGGCCTGCGAGCTGCTGCATATCCCGGTGCCAGAGAAACTGTGCGTTATCGGCATCGATAACGAGGAGCTAACCCGCTATCTCTCTCGCGTCGCCCTCTCCTCTGTCGCCCAGGGCACCCGCCAGATGGGTTATCAGGCGGCAAAATTACTCCACCGGCTGTTGAATAACGAGGCCCTCCCGCTGCAACGCCAGCTGATCCCGCCGATGCGCGTCGTTGAGCGACGCTCCACCGACTACCGGTCGTTAAACGATCCCTCCGTGATACAGGCGATGCATTACATTCGCAACAATGCCTGCAAAGGCATCAAGGTGGAACAGGTGCTCGACGCCGTGGGCATCTCTCGCTCTAATCTGGAAAAACGCTTCAAAGAGGAGGTCGGGGAGACCATCCACACGGTGATCCACAGCGAAAAACTGGAAAAGGCGCGCAGCCTGCTGGTGTCCACTAGTCTGTCGATCAATGAGATTTCGCAGATGTGCGGCTATCCGTCGCTGCAATATTTCTATTCGGTGTTTAAGAAGGAGTACGACGTGACGCCGAAGGAGTACCGCGATCGGCACAGCGAGGTGATGCTGTAGGGTAAAAAAATGCCCGGCGACAAGGCCGGGCATCCGGATTACAGATGGGCGGCGATGAGCCGCTGATTGTCCTGATACATCGCGAAGAGATAGTTGTTGTAGCTCGACCCTTTGGTCGAATATCCCTTCAGCTTATGAATCATGGTGCTGGCAGTTACTTCCTGATCCGCCTTGCGCAGCTGCAGGCGCGACTTGCGGAAAGAAGAATAGGCCGGGTGGGTGTTCAGGTTGGTGACATAAGCCTGCACCGACTGCTCTACCGACTCAAACTGCGAGTAACCTTTCATCGCGCCGCGGCAGCGACCGGCGCCGCACTTCATGCCGAACAGGTTGTTATTCTCGCGCGCCAGCCTGGAGGTACCCCAGCCACTTTCCGCCGCCGCCATGGTCGCCACCATGCTGTTCGGAATAATGTCGACACGCTCAAGCAGCGCGTTCCAGGGCACATGACGCGTATTGCCTGACCACTTCACCTTATAGCGGGAAGCGATATCCTTCAGGCGCGCCTTCTCAGTCGGCGACCAGCGAGCATCGTACTGCTTGGAAATAAGCCAGTTACGATCCGCAGTAATCGCCTGATTCTGCTTGGTAATATAAGGCATGACCGTCCGGAGAAACGCTTTTTTCCTTGGTGTTCCGGAAGGGTATTTTCGCAAGTCAGGAAGTGAACTGCTCTTTACACTATTGCGAGAATACTCTTGTTTACTGCTTACCTTAGTACTACTTATCTTCTTTACCGTTGGGGCTTTATGACTCTTTGTCGCTGTGTGCGTTGTCGCCAACACACTACCTGAAAAGATGCAGGTTAGTAACATAAGTATGGCGGCCCCATATCGTCGTATGGGATTCGATATCATCAGGTCTCCTGGTCGGATATATGCATTCCAACACCTTGTTTTTCACAAAAAAACGATAGCTGAATCGCTAATAGTATCAAAAATACGCACTGAGGGCATCAACAGAAATAGTCCAATTCCGAATTGCTGTCATCTGAAATCGGTTTCTGCGGCGCATCGCCAGCGCGAAAATGCTAGCTTCGTCTCATTTTTAGCCTATTTTTTGAGCGGTGTCACTCACCCCTTTTCATCCTCCTGGTAAAACGCGCGTCAGGAGGAGTTCACCCGCGCGGCGACAAGGCACACTAGATAAAAACCGCTCACAGGATCTCGCAATGAAACTCGCTGCGCTTGCCACGTTATTCGTGCCTGGGATGGCCTTTGCCGCCTGGACTACCACCGACTTTCCTGCTTTTACCGAAGAAGGGACCGGCCGATTCATCAGCCAGAAAGTGGTTGAGAAGGGTACACGTCCCCTGCAGCTAAATTTTGACCAGCAGTGCTGGCAGCCTTCCGGCGGCATTAAGCTCAACCAGATGCTGTCCATGGAGCCCTGTCGCGGCACACCGCCGCAATGGCGCATCTTCCGCCAGGGTCTGTATACTCTGGAGGTGGATACCCGTTCCGGCACGCCAACGATGATGATTTCGCTGGAGGAAAAAGAGACCAGCGCCGCGGCGCCGCAGATCCGCCAGTGTCCGAAGTGGGACGGAAAACCGCTGACCATCGACGTCAGCAAAACCTTCGCCGAGGGCAGCAAGGTCCGCGATTTCTACAGCGGCAATGTCGCGACCGTCAGCGGCGGCAAAATCACCCTGCAGCCCGCCTTCGGCAGCAATGGCCTGCTGCTACTCGAGCGTGCCGAGACCGCCGCCCCGGCGCCGTTTGACTGGCACAATGCCACCGTCTACTTCGTCCTGACCGATCGCTTCGTAAACGGTAACCCGGCCAACGACAACAGCTATGGTCGCCATAAAGACGGCATGCAGGAGATCGGCACCTTCCACGGCGGCGACCTGCAGGGATTAACCAGCAAGCTGGATTATCTGCAGCAGATGGGAGTTAACGCCCTGTGGATCAGTTCCCCGCTCGAGCAGATCCACGGCTGGGTCGGCGGCGGCACGAAGGGCGATTTCCCTCACTACGCCTACCACGGCTATTACACCCAGGACTGGTCGAAACTGGACGCCAACATGGGGACCGAAGCGGATCTCCGCCGACTGGTGGATGAAGCGCATAAGCGCGGAATACGTATTCTGTTCGACGTGGTGATGAACCATGCCGGCTACGCCACCCTGGCCGATATGCAGGAGTTCCAGTTCGGCTCCCTGTATCTGCAAGGAGATGAGCTGAAAAAAACTCTCGGCGAGCGCTGGACGGACTGGAAGCCGGGCGCGGGACAGACCTGGCACAGCTTTAACGACTATATCAACTTCAGCGACAAAGCCGGGTGGGAGAAATGGTGGGGTAAGAAGTGGATCCGCACCGATATCGGCGATTACGACAATCCGGGCTATGACGATCTCACCATGTCGCTGGCCTTCCTGCCGGACCTGAAAACCGAATCGAAGGAGATCTCAGGCCTGCCGAACTTCTATAGCCATAAACCAGACACCGCAGCGAAAGCGATCCCGGGCTATACGCCGCGCGACTATCTGACACACTGGCTGAGCCAGTGGGTACGTGACTACGGCATCGATGGCTTCCGCGTCGATACCGCCAAACATGTGGAGATGGACGCCTGGCAGCAGTTAAAAACCCAGGCCACCGCCGCGCTGGCGGAGTGGAAGAAAGCCAATCCGGATAAAGCGCTGGATGCGGCGCCGTTCTGGATGACCGGCGAAGCCTGGGGACATGGAGTGATGCAGAGCGATTATTATCGCCACGGTTTTGATGCGATGATCAATTTCGACTACCAGGACCAGGCGGCGAAAGCGGCGACCTGTATGGCCAATATTGACCTCACCTGGCAGCAAATGGCGGACAAGCTGCAGAGCTTTAACGTCCTGAGCTACCTCTCCTCGCACGATACGCGGCTGTTCCGCGAAGGCGGCACCACCGCGGCGGAGCTACTGCTGCTGGCCCCTGGCGCCGTGCAGATTTTCTATGGCGACGAATCATCGCGCCCGTTCGGCCCCACCGGCTCGGACCCGCTGCAGGGTACCCGCTCGGAGATGAACTGGCAGGATGTCAACGGCAAGGCGGCCCGCAGCGTTACCCACTGGCAGAAGATCGGCCAGTTCCGCGCTCGCCATCCGGCAATCGGCATGGGCAAACAGACAACGCTGTCGATGTCGCGTGGTTACGGGTTCGTGCGTGAGAGCGGTGAAGACAAAGTGATGGTCATCTGGGCCGGACAGCAGCAGTAATCCACAGGTGGCTCTCCGCCCTGGCGGGGAGCCATTCAGAACAAAACGCTAACAAAATAGCAATTTACAGGATAAAGATAAAAAGCCGCCTCCTCCCGCCGATTTGCACCACGCCAGCGCTGGCGTTATGGTTAGCCACTTTCCAGAACCACCGATAGACTATTCGCGATGACATTTTCCCTTTTCGGCGACAAATTCACCCGTCATTCAGGCATCACCCGCTTGATGGAAGACCTTAATGACGGTCTGCGCACGCCGGGCGCTATTATGCTGGGCGGCGGCAACCCCGCTCAGATCCCGGAAATGAATGACTACTTCCAGCAGCTGCTGGCCGACATGCTGGATAATGGCAAAGCCCTTGATGCGCTTTGTAATTATGATGGTCCACAGGGCAAAAGCGAGCTGCTGGCTCTGCTGGCGAATATGCTGCGCGACGAGCTGGGCTGGGAGATCGAACCACAGAATATTGCGCTAACAAACGGCAGTCAGAGCGCATTTTTCTACTTATTTAATCTGTTTGCAGGCCGTCGGGCAGATGGCACCACCCGTAAGGTACTGTTCCCACTGACGCCGGAATATATCGGCTACGCCGATGCCGGTCTGGAAGAGGATCTGTTCGTTGCCACCCGGCCGAACATCGAACTACTGCCGGAAGGCCAGTTTAAGTACCATGTTGATTTTGAGCATCTGCAGGTGACGGAAGAGACCGGGATGATCTGCGTCTCGCGCCCCACCAACCCGACCGGCAACGTCATCACTGATGAAGAGCTGATCAAACTGGATGCGCTGGCGAATCAGCACGGGGTCCCGCTGGTGATTGATAACGCCTACGGTGTACCGTTCCCGGGCATTATCTTTAGCGACGCCCGACCGCTGTGGAATCCGAACATCGTGCTGTGTATGAGCCTGTCCAAGCTGGGCCTGCCGGGCAGCCGCTGCGGGATTATCATCGCCAACGAAAAAATCATCACCGCCATCAGCAACATGAACGGCATTATCAGCCTCGCCCCTGGCGGCATCGGGCCGGCAATGATGTGCGAAATGATTAAACGACAGGATCTGCTGCGCCTGTCAGAGACGGTGATCAAGCCCTTCTATTACCAGCGGGTGCAGGAAACCATCGCCATTATTCGCCGCTATCTGCCGGAGGAGCGCTGCCTTATTCACAAACCGGAGGGGGCAATCTTCCTCTGGCTGTGGTTTAAGGATCTGCCGATCTCCACCGAGCTGCTGTATCAGCGGCTGAAAAAGCGCGGCGTGCTGATGGTGCCGGGGGATTACTTCTTCCCTGGTCTGGATAAACCGTGGCCGCACACCCACCAGTGTATGCGCATGAACTATGTACCGGACCCGCAAAAAATCGAAGCCGGAGTGAAAATCCTCGCCGAAGAGGTTGAATTTGCCTGGCGCGAACAGGAAGCATAATCTCTGACGCCGCGGGCGGGTAACGTTCGTCAGCGACCCCATTCACGCCAGCGCCAGCCGCTGGCGTTTTTGCGCGCATAGCGCTTCCAGCTCCGCGGGAACCATCACCCGCAGCGCCTGTGTCGGGCAGGCGGCCACGCAGGCCGGTCCTTCGGCGCGGTGATGGCATAGATCGCATTTCAACGCCTGCGCCTGCTCGTTCATTACCGTAACGGTCATCGCGCCGTACGGGCAGGCCACCATGCAGCTTTTGCAGCCGATGCAGCGCCGCTGGTCGACCCACCAGACGTCATTGTCGCGCTGAATCGCCCCCTGTGGGCAAACGCTGGCGCAGGGCGCATCCTCGCACTGCCGACAGGCCATCGCCGTCGATATGTCACCGCTTTTCACCACCCGGATACGCGGCGCGAAATGGTTCGTCGACAGGGCGGCGACATCCTGCGCCTGCTGGTGCGCCACCGCGCAGGCCACTTCGCAGGTACGACAGCCGATGCACCGCTGGGCATTGGCAATAAGAAACTGGTTCATCCTCTGCTCCCTGGGGATAAAACCGCAGGGTGCCAGAATATCCCCTGCCCGCGCTTTGATCCTGAATGGAATCAGCGCTGTTTTTTGTCAGATGGCCTGCAGGATGTGGTCATTTGCCTGACGCTTCACGCACCGTGAAACCCAGCTCACGCGAAATTGCTTCGGCGGTCTCACGTAGTGGTTTTAACAAGTTCTTTTCGCCAGCTCCCCGGCACGAAGTCCGCCGGGGAGCCGACGTTAATGATTACCGGAACAATGCCTTATCGCGCAGGATATGATCGTTGCCGCGACGGCGGGTGAAGCCAATCCGATCGAAATACTCCAGGATCTGGATCGCCAGCTTCCGCCCGACGTTTAAGGTATCGCGGAAATCCGCCGCGCAGGTTGAACCGCGCAGCCGATCCAGCTCGCGCACCCGCTGGGCGAACTGCACAATGCGATCGTTGCGGTAGTAACGATCCTTGACGATCGCAGTAATCATCCCCTGCTGCGCCGCCTGGCGCAGCACCGCGCGCATCAGTGACTCTTCAACATGGACTTCGCGCGCAAGATCGCGCACCCACCACGGATCGTCGCCGAACAGAGTCTCCACCTTCTGCCAGACCGCCTGCTGCTCGTCGGTAAACCCGGCTTTATGCTCCGGCAAATGCAGCCAGCCGTGATGACTGTGGACTAAGCCGCTCTCGCGCATCTGCTCAATCAGCAGCAGCACCAGCGCTTCATCTTCCATCGGCAGCGCGATGCGGCGCAGGCGCTCCCGGCCAGGGCCCGGCTCGTCTCGATGCTGCTCATGGTAGCGCGCAAGGGCATCCAGCAATTTTCGCTGCCAGCGGGCGGCAAGCGGCGCGCTAAGCAGGCGCTGTCCGGCCTGCAGATAGTCCGGTCGCTGGATCAGGGCCGCCATTCCGGCTTCGCTGAGCTGCCGCGCCCAGGCGAAGTGCTCAAGCCGGACGGCATCCCGCTGCAGATGCAGCTCCAGCGCCTGCGCATCGTCAGCGCCGACCGCTGCCAGGGCGTGCAGCCACTGCAGATATTCCGGTTTACGTTTGCCGCGGCGCGGAGGATCCAGCGTCACCACCCGTGCGCCCGCCAGCGTCAAGCGAGCGGAGATATCGCGGAGCACCAGCCGGTCGTTATCCGCCAGCCACAGCGGAGTATCCAGCACCAGCTCCGCCAGGTTGCCCTCAAGAAGCGACACCCGGCCGGTAATGTGGCTGGCAGCATGGTGAATATGCAGCGGCTGCCACTGGCTGAGCGGCGTATGGCACTGCAGTTCGACAATCACCCGTTCTGCTGGCTCCGGCGGTGGTGAGGAGAGCAGCCAGTCGCCGCGGTGCACTGCCTCTTTTTGCGCATCGCCGACAATATTCAGCGCAATGCGCTGTCCGGCGTGCGCCTGCTCAACCGCTTGATTCTGGGCATGCAGGCCGCGGACGCGCATCGGCGTGTTGACGCCGGTAAGCCATAGGGTATCCCCGACCCGTACTTCGCCGGAGAGCGCCGTCCCGGTGACCACCAGCCCCGCGCCTTTGACGGTAAAAGCGCGATCCAGCGCCAGGCGAAACCGCTGCTGCTGCGGGCGGGGGCGCTCCGCAAGCTGCAGCAGATGGCTGCGCAGTTCCGCAATACCGATGTTTTCCGCCGCCGCGGTGGGAAAGAAAGCGACGGCGTCAAAGCCCAGCTCGCCCAGGGTCTGCTCGACCTCTGCCTGAACCTCCGCCACCCTGGCGGCCGCCACGCGGTCCGTTTTGGTCAGCGCCACGGTCAGCGTCGGCTTTCCGGTCAGCTGCAGGATCGCCAGGTGTTCGCGGGTTTGCGCCATCACCCCGTCATCGCAGGCCACCACCAGCAGCGCATGGTCAATACCGCCCACCCCCGCCAGCATGTTGGACAAAAACTTTTCGTGCCCGGGAACGTCAATAAATCCCAGCACCCGCCCGTCCGGCTGCGGCCAGTAGGCATAGCCGAGATCGATCGTCATTCCCCGCGCTTTCTCCTCCGGCAAACGATCGGCATTCACGCCGGTTATCGCCTGCAGCAGCGTCGTTTTGCCGTGGTCAACATGTCCAGCGGTGGCAATAATCATCGTAACAACATCTCCATAAAGCGGGTTTCATCTTCCAGACAGCGCAGGTCCAGCCAGAGCCGACCGTCATAAATGCGGCCAATCACCGGACACGGCAGCGCGCGCCAGCGGGCCGCCAGCGCCTCCAGCCGGCTACCGCGGCCGTCATGCGGGGTAAAGGTCAACGCCGCGCTGGGCAGGCGGTCGACGGGTAACGAGCCGCTGCCAATCTGCGACTGGCAAGCTGCCACGCTGACGGCAAAATCAGCATAGTGTGCCGCCAGGTCAGGCTGCAGGCGTTCAGCCAGCCGGCGGATCTCCTCCGCCGGACGGGTGAGCAGGCGCAGCGTCGGCAATTTCTCCCTCAGCGCCTCCGGGTGCTGATAGAGGCGCAGCGTAGCCTCCAGCGCTGCGAGGGTCATTTTATCGGCGCGCAGGGCCCGCTTCAGCGGATGGCTTTGCAGCTGGGCAATCAGCGCGCGTTTGCCGACGATAATCCCGGCCTGCGGGCCACCGAGCAGCTTGTCGCCGGAGAAACTGACCAGGCTCACCCCGGCGGCGATCATCTCCTGCGGCATCGGCTCCTTTGGCAGGCCATACTGACTGAGATCCACCAGCGACCCGCTGCCCAGGTCGGCTACCACCGGAACATCCAGTTCGCGGCCAATGGCCGCCAGCTCCGCTTCGTCGACGGCTTTGGTAAAGCCCTCAATACTGTAGTTGCTGGTGTGGACCTTCATCAGCAGCGCGGTATTGTCATTCACCGCCTGGCGATAATCTTTGACATGGGTGCGGTTGGTGGTACCCACTTCGTGCAGCTGGCAACCCGCCTGGCGCATCACGTCGGGGATGCGAAATGCCCCGCCGATCTCCACCAGTTCGCCGCGAGAGACCACCACTTCGCGACCGCTGGCGGTGGCCGCCAGCATCAGCAGAACGGCCGCCGCGTTGTTGTTCACGATACAGGCATCTTCCGCGCCGGTGATCTGGCACAGCAGATCGGCAATGGCGCGATCGCGATGGCCGCGCCCGGCGTCGTCGAGATCATATTCGAGCGTCACCGGCGCGCGCATCGCGCTGGCGACCGCCTCCACAGCCGACTCCGCCTGAATGGCGCGCCCCAGATTGGTATGCAATACCGTACCGGTGAGATTAAACACCGGACGCAGGGCGCTCCGCCGGCCGGCGGTGAGCCGCTGCGCGCAGGCGCTCGGCCAGTCATGGCTCCAGTCAGGGAGCGTCTGCCGTTGGCTAATCTGTTCCCGCGCCTCATCGAGCATCTGGCGCAGCTGCGCCACCACCTGCGAATGGCCGTGCTGCGCCAGCAGGGGAGAAAAAGCGGGGTCGCGTAGTAAGCGGTCAATGGCCGGAAGCCGGGTATAAAGCGCACGAATTTCGGTAGTCATGAATGGGCCTGGCGGTAAGTTATTTTCCCCCCTCCCGACGGGAGAGGGAGTCAACAATCAGCGGCGATTGTAACGCCTCCTTGCGCAAACTGTTACCTGCCTGGGTCAAGTCCGCGGCGGTTCAGTGCGCGCAAAGCTGGCGCGCTGGAACAACGCATCCACCAGCTTCACCAGCTGCGGCCGGGTGGCGCACCAGCCGGGCGCGACCCGGCGAAAGTTCAGATAAGCAATGGCGCAGGCCGTGGAAATGGTCGCCAGATTAACCTCGTCGCCGCGCAGCGTTCCGTCTGCCGCGCAGGCTTCCAGCCTGTCGAGACCGCGAGCCACTTTCTCCCGCTGGCGGAGCAGCTCTTGCTCTGACTGTTGCGCACCCGGGCGAGCCTTTTCACGCACCAGCGCCTGGGCGGCCTCCATCACGCCATCCGCCAGCGCCTCTAGCTGGCGCATCCTGAGAGCGGCTCTGGGGTCGGCGGGGATCATCGGCGGCGCCACACCCAGCAGCTCCAGATACTGGGCGATGACCGGGGAGTCAAACCAGCACTCACCGTCGTCCGTCACCAGCGCCGGTACCTTACCCAGCGGGTTATAGCGCGCCACACCGTTGCTTTCGCTGTAGGGGGATTCGTTGACAAACTCAAATGGGATGCGCTTTTCCAGCAGGATCACCGATATTTTGCGCACAAAGGGACTGGTGTAGCTGCCGATCAGTTTCATAGCCTGCTCCTTATCGCCAACAAATTATCGCCAACAAAGATATGAGTATGGCTCAGGGCAGGACAAAAGGCAGGTGAGCGTCCGGCTCAACCTGCCGCCGATCGCATTAATGATCGAGATAGAGGTAGTGCATCCAGCTGGTCATCCGCAGCAGCACTTTACGCATCACCGAGACGTGGGCGAAATGGTCGGAGTAGACCGCCACCTGCGCGTAGATACCATCGGGTAGAGCTGATAGCCCTTGTTCAAGCGATCGCGTTCCGTCGACACGCGGGTGGTATTGGCCTGGGCCTCAGAGAGCTGCGGCTTGGGGACGTTAATACAGTACAGCGTCGTTACCAGGTTGGCCTGCAGGCGGTAGACTCGCGCCTGATAGGGCGCCGGGTCAATCGTAAATAGCGCCTCGCCTTTCTCGACGCGCTGAGTGGCCCTATCGGTTCGGCTTTACGGGGATTATTTATCTGATTTTATTCATAATATACTGATATTCGCCCCGCTATTTTGAGGATAATTCACGCCTTTCATTTATGCCATCCGGCGTAAAAAAGTTATTCGGCAATTAAGGTTGCTTAGTTACAGGGTCATCCCGGCGTGGAAGCAAAATCGGGCCGAGATCACAGCGGCGTAAACCCCTCGCGAAATTCTTTGTGATCAAAATCACAAACAAACAACAAAAACACGAAACAAAAATGTGACAAATATCACACAAAAAGGCAGATCAGCGGCTAAAAAGGCGCTGTGTTGTTTTTTTACACAGTAATTTTGTGATCATCATCACTACAAAACCCTCTTAGCCCCCTATATTCATGTGATCCAAATCACATAAAAGGGCGCTGGCTGGACAGCTAAACGATTCAGTGCCAGATTTCGCACTATCAATCAGGGCCCGGCTACCTCTGCCGCCACATTAACAACAAACCTCGGGCTTTAAGCCTGCGCGCTACGCAAAACAGAAGAAGGGGTGTTTTATGTCATCCGATATCAAGATCAAAGTGCAAAGCTTTGGTCGTTTCCTCAGCAATATGGTGATGCCGAATATCGGCGCGTTTATCGCGTGGGGTATCATCACCGCGCTTTTCATTCCGACAGGGTGGTTGCCAAACGAAACGCTGGCGAAGCTGGTCGGTCCGATGATCACCTACCTGCTGCCGCTGCTGATCGGTTACACCGGCGGTAAATTAGTCGGCGGCGAACGTGGCGGCGTGGTCGGGGCGATCACCACCATGGGCGTTATCGTCGGCGCGGATATGCCGATGTTCCTCGGCTCCATGATTGCCGGCCCGCTGGGCGGCTACTGCATCAAGAAATTCGATAACTGGGTAGACGGTAAGATCAAATCCGGTTTTGAAATGCTGGTGAATAACTTCTCCGCCGGCATCATCGGGATGATCCTCGCCATTCTGGCCTTCCTCGGCATCGGCCCGGCGGTCGAAGTTCTGTCGAAAATTCTGGCGGCTGGCGTTAACTTTATGGTGGCGCACGACATGCTGCCGCTGGCGTCTATCTTCGTCGAACCGGCAAAAATCCTGTTCCTTAACAACGCCATCAACCACGGTATCTTCTCGCCGCTGGGTATTCAGCAGTCCCACGAGCTGGGTAAA
This sequence comes from Klebsiella sp. 28, assembly GCF_018223905.1. Lineage (NCBI taxonomy): Bacteria > Pseudomonadati > Pseudomonadota > Gammaproteobacteria > Enterobacterales > Enterobacteriaceae > Klebsiella > Klebsiella sp. 28. The sequence continues at coordinate 63,208 of NZ_JAGRQY010000023.1, read as the reverse complement.
TCCATCTTCTTCCTGATTGAAGCTAACCCGGGTCCAGGGATGGGCGTTCTGCTGGCGTACATGTTCTTTGGCCGCGGCAGCGCAAAACAGTCTGCAGGCGGGGCGGCTATCATCCACTTCCTGGGTGGTATCCATGAAATCTACTTCCCGTACGTGCTGATGAACCCGCGCCTGATCCTGGCCGTTATCCTCGGCGGGATGACCGGTGTCTTCACCCTGACTATCCTCAATGGCGGTCTGGTTTCCCCGGCTTCCCCGGGTTCCATTCTGGCGGTACTGGCGATGACGCCGAAAGGCGCCTACTTCGCTAACATCGCCGCGATTATCGCAGCGATGGCGGTCTCCTTCGTGGTCTCTGCGGTTCTGCTCAAGACCAGCAAAGTCAAAGAAGAAGACGATATCGAAGCCGCAACGCGTCGTATGCATGACATGAAAGCGGAATCCAAAGGCGCCAGCCCGCTGGCGGCCGGTAATGTCACCAACGACCTGAGCCATGTGCGTAAAATCATCGTCGCCTGCGACGCCGGGATGGGTTCCAGCGCCATGGGCGCCGGGGTACTGCGCAAGAAAGTGCAGGATGCCGGGCTGAGCAACATCTCGGTCACCAACAGCGCAATCAATAACCTGCCGCCGGATGTTGACCTGGTCATCACCCACCGCGACCTTACCGAGCGCGCCATGCGCCAGGTACCGCAGGCGCAGCATATTTCGCTGACCAACTTCCTCGACAGCGGTCTGTACACCAGCCTGACCGAGCGCCTGGTCGCGGCCCAGCGCCACATCGACAACGAAGTCAAAGTCACCGATAGCCTGAAAGACAGCTTTGACGATACTAACAACAACCTGTTCCAGCTGGGCGCGGATAACATCTTCCTCGGTCGCAAAGCAGCCACCAAAGAAGAAGCCATTCGCTTCGCCGGTGAGCAGCTGGTGAAAGGCGGCTACGTCGAGCCGGAATATGTGCAGGCGATGCTGGATCGCGAAAAACTGACCTCGACCTATCTCGGCGAGTCCATCGCGGTACCGCACGGCACCATCGAAGCGAAGGACCGCGTGCTGAAAACTGGCGTCGTCTTCTGCCAGTACCCGGAAGGCGTGCGCTTCGGTGAAGAAGAAGATGAAGTCGCGCGTCTGGTCATCGGCATCGCCGCTCGTAATAACGAGCACATTCAGGTTATCACCAGTCTGACTAACGCGCTGGATGACGAAACCGTGATTGAGCGCCTGGCGAAAACCACCAGCGTCGACGAAGTTCTGGCACTGTTAAATAAATAATCAGCGCTATCCAACCCTCTCCTTTGGGAGAGGGTTGGGGTGAGGGGAAAGGCCTCACCCCAGCCCTCTCAGGTGAAAACATTAATTGAAGGTTAATACTATGAAAGCATTACATTTTGGCGCAGGTAATATCGGACGTGGCTTTATCGGTAAATTGCTGGCCGACGCGGGCATCGAACTGACGTTTGCCGATGTCAATCAGACCGTACTTGATGCCCTGAATGCCCGTCATAGCTATCAGGTTCACGTCGTCGGTGAGAATGAGCAGGTGGACACCGTCTCCGGCGTCAATGCCGTCAGCAGCATCGGCGATGAGGTTGTGGACCTGATCGCTGAGGTGGATCTGGTCACCACCGCCGTCGGTCCCGTCGTGCTCGAGCGCATCGCGCCAGCGATCGCCAAAGGGCTGGCGCAGCGCAAAGCGCAGGGCACCGAACGCCCGCTGAACATCATCGCCTGCGAAAATATGGTGCGCGGCACCACGCAGTTAAAAGGCCACGTGTTTAACGCGCTGGCGGAAGAAGATAAAGCGTGGGTGGAAGCGCATATCGGCTTTGTCGACTCTGCCGTTGACCGTATTGTGCCGCCATCGGCTTCCGCCACTCATGACCCGCTGGAAGTCACCGTGGAAACCTTTAGCGAATGGATTGTCGATAAGACTCAGTTCAAGGGCGCGCTGCCGACTATCCCGGGGATGGAATTAACTGATAACCTGATGGCATTTGTCGAACGCAAGCTCTTCACCTTGAACACCGGGCATGCTATAACCGCCTACCTCGGAAAACTGGCGGGCCATCAGACGATTCGCGACGCGATCCTCGACAAGAAAATTCGTGCCGTCGTGCAGGGCGCGATGGAAGAGAGCGGCGCGGTGCTGATCAAACGTTACGCCTTTGACCCGCAGAAGCACGCGGCTTATATCCAGAAAATACTTGGCCGTTTCGAGAACCCGTACCTGAAAGACGATGTTGAGCGCGTTGGCCGTCAGCCGCTGCGCAAACTGAGCGCTGGCGACCGTTTAATTAAGCCGCTGCTGGGTACACTGGAATACGGTCTGCCGCACCGCAACCTGGTGAAAGGGATTGCGGCGGCGATGCATTTCCGTAGCGAAGACGATCCGCAGGCGCAGGAGCTGGCGGCACTGATCGCCGACAAGGGGCCGCAGGCCGCGCTGGCGCAGATTTCCGGCCTGGATGCCGCAAGTGATGTCGTCGCGGAGGCCGTTAACGACTACAACGCGGAAAAATGATGCACAACCTGGCGCGACCAACGTCGCGCCCATTACGACTCCTGTCAGATATGCAGGCAATGATGGAAGAAACACAAGCATTTGAAAACCGTGTGCTTGAGCGTCTGAATGCTGGCAAAACCGTACGAAGCTTCCTGATCGCCACCGTCGAGCTGTTAACGGAAGCGGTCAATATTCTGGTGCTTCAGGTGTTCCGTAAAGACGACTACGCGGTGAAATACGCCGTCGAGCCCTTGCTGGAGGGCAGCGGGCCGCTCGGCGATCTCTCTGTACGCCTGAAGCTGATTTATGGCCTTGGGGTAATAAGTCGTGCCGAATATGAAGACGCTGAGCTGCTGATGGCCCTGCGCGAAGAGCTTAACCACGACGGCAATGAGTACAGCTTTACCGACGACGAAATTATCGGTCCGTTCGGCGAGCTGCACTGCGTCGCCGCCCTGCCGCCAACGCCGCAATTTGATGACAGCGATGCCGAACTGCTGGCAATGCAGAAACTGCGTTACCAGCAGATGGTGCGCTCAACGATGGTGCTGTCCCTGACTGAGCTGATTTCACGAATCAGCTTAAAAAAAGCCTTTCAGAAATCAACGCTCTGATTCCGGTTCCGTCTGGTCGCAGGTCGGCCGGTAAAGCTGACGATAATATTCCAGACGCTGCAGGAACAACGCTTCCTTATCCTGAGGAATGTCTCGCGGTACATGCTGCAGACGCGGAGACTTTTTCAAATACTCCATAAACGCCTGACTGGAAGCCATAAAATCAACCGCTTTGTCGATTAAACGTGGTACGCCGTCGCCGATCTTTGCCATCACGTCCTCCTTTTGGGAATAATCTGATTAAGCATTAGCCAATTCACCAGCGTGGGTTAAGGAAAACGTGCTTATCTGCCGACAGGCTTCACAGAAATGAAATTAGAACGGGTATTAGGCGGAATATTAATAAAATTCAAATTATTAGCGATAAATGATATTGCATTCCGCGGGCGACAAACGGCGAATTTTTGATAAATAGCTATCAACAATAGCGGTCACGGCACATACTATAGGCGAATGAAGCCCCTTTATTAACAGATCAAATCACCATGAAAGAAGTCGAAAAGAATGAAATCAAGCGTCTGAGCGATCGTCTCGACGCCATCCGCCACCAGCAGGCCGAGCTGTCGCTGGTGGAAGCCGCCGATAAATACGCTGAACTGGAAAAAGAAAAAGCCACTCTGGAAACGGAGATTGAACGTCTGCGTTCCGTCCAGAGCCAGAAGCTGAGCAAAGAGGCGCAGAAGCTGATGAGCCTGCCGTTCCGCCGCGCGATTACCAAAAAAGAGCAGGCCGATATGGGCAAGCTGAAGAAAAGCGTTCGCGGCCTGGTGGTTGTCCATCCGATGACCGCCCTGGGCCGGGAAATGGGTCTGAAAGAGATGACCGGTTTCGCCCGCAGCGAATTTTGATCCCCAGCCCTCTCCGTACGGAGAGGGCTATTCTGTCTTCACTCCCCCACATTTTTACCTTCAGCCGGGTCGATTGGTCCAACCAATAATTTCATCCACCCCCTGGCAGTTCACAAATCCGTCAAAACCAATCACAAACACGTTGCTTAAGAGCAACATCTGATTAACCATTCGTTGTCATCAACCCTGATACCCTTAATTGGCCGGGCCAATTTTACCTTCGGTGGGATCGGCAATGAGCGCAGACTCAGCCCTCCTCTCCTGGCGGCCCGATGGAGACCCTGCATGAATCTCTGGCAACAAAACTACGATCCCGCCGGTAATATCTGGCTATCCAGTCTTATCGCATCGCTACCGATTCTGTTTTTCTTTTTTGCGCTGATTAAGCTCAAACTGAAAGGCTACATCGCTGCCACCTGGACCGTCGCAATCGCGCTGGTCGTTGCCTTGCTGTTCTATAAAATGCCGGTGGACCGCGCCTTAGCCTCGGTGGTCTACGGCTTCTTCTACGGCCTGTGGCCTATCGCGTGGATTATTATCGCCGCGGTCTTCGTCTATAAAATCTCGGTGAAGACCGGACAGTTCGACATCATCCGCTCATCGATTCTGTCGATTACGCCGGACCAGCGCCTGCAGATGCTGATCGTCGGCTTCTCGTTCGGCGCCTTTCTCGAAGGGGCGGCGGGTTTCGGCGCACCGGTCGCGATTACCGCCGCGCTGCTGGTTGGTCTCGGGTTTAACCCGCTGTATGCGGCTGGCCTGTGCCTGATCGTCAACACCGCGCCGGTGGCCTTCGGCGCGATGGGCATCCCGATTCTGGTCGCCGGCCAGGTGACCGGTATCGATAGCTTCGCCATCGGCCAGATGGTGGGCCGCCAGCTGCCGTTCCTGACCATTATCGTGCTGTTCTGGATCATGGCGATTATGGACGGCTGGCGCGGCATTAAAGAGACCTGGCCGGCGGTGATAGTCGCAGGCGGTTCGTTCGCTATTGCCCAGTACCTCAGCTCGAACTTCCTTGGCCCGGAGCTGCCGGATATCATCTCGTCGCTGGTCTCCCTGGTCTGTCTGACCCTGTTCCTCAAACGCTGGCAGCCGGTACGCATCTTCCGCTTCGGCGATCTCGGCGCCTCGCAGGTGGATATGACGCTGGCCCGCACACGCTACACGGCGGGACAAGTGATCCGCGCCTGGTCGCCGTTCCTGTTCCTGACCGCCACCGTGACCCTGTGGAGCGTGCCGCCATTCAAAGCGCTGTTCGCTCCTGGCGGCGCGATGTATGACTTCGTTATCAATATTTCGGTACCGTTCCTCGACAAAATGGTTGCCCGTATGCCGCCGGTGGTTAGCGCCGCGACGCCCTACGCCGCGGTGTATAAATTCGACTGGCTGTCGGCAACCGGCACCGCCATTCTGTTCGCCGCCCTGCTGTCCATCGTCTGGCTGCGCATGAAGCCGAAAGATGCGCTGACCACCTTCGCCGGGACGCTGAAGGATCTGGCGCTGCCGATCTACTCTATCGGCATGGTGCTGGCGTTCGCCTTTATCTCTAACTATTCCGGGCTGTCGTCGACCCTGGCCCTGGCGCTGGCCCATACCGGCCACGCGTTTACCTTCTTCTCGCCGTTCCTTGGCTGGCTGGGGGTATTCCTGACCGGTTCGGACACCTCGTCTAACGCCCTGTTCGCCGCGCTGCAGGCAACGGCGGCGCAGCAGATTGGCGTCTCCGATATCCTGCTGGTCGCGGCTAATACCACCGGCGGCGTTACTGGCAAGATGATTTCCCCGCAGTCGATCGCCATCGCCTGCGCCGCGGTAGGCCTGGTGGGCAAAGAGTCGGATCTGTTCCGCTTTACCGTCAAACATAGCCTGATCTTCACCTGCATGGTGGGGCTGATCACCACGCTGCAGGCCTACGTTTTAACCTGGATGATCCCGTGATAGTGATGCCTAAACGCCTGGCCGACGACGTGGCGCGTCGCGTCCGGGCGCTGATTGAAGAACAACAGCTGGAGGCGGGCATGCGACTGCCCGCCGAGCGCCAGCTCGCCGCCCAGCTCGGCGTCTCACGCAATTCCCTGCGCGAAGCGCTGGCGATGCTGGTCAATGAAGGGGTGCTGTTGAGCCGTCGCGGCGGCGGCACCTTCGTCCGCTTTCAGCATGAGCCGTGGTCAGAGCAAAACATCGTCCAGCCGCTGAAGACGCTGCTGGCCGATGACCCGGACTACAGCTTCGATATCCTCGAAGCTCGCCACGCCATCGAAGCCAGCACCGCGTGGCACGCGGCGATGCGCGCCACCGACGCCGATAAAGAAAAAATTCGTCTGTGCTTTGAAGCGACCCAGAGTGAAGACCCGGATATCGCCTCGCAGGCGGATGTCCGCTTTCACCTGGCGATCGCCGAAGCCTCGCATAACGTGGTGCTCCTGCAAACCATGCGCGGCTTTTTCGACCTGCTGCACTCCTCCGTTAAGCAGAGCCGCCAGCGCATGTATCAGGTGCCGCCGGTGTTTGCCCGCCTGACCGAACAGCACCAGGCCGTCATGGAGGCGATTGTCGCCGGCGACGCCGAGGCGGCGCGCCAGGCGATGATGGGCCACTTAGGCTTTGTCCACGCCACCATCAAACGTTTTGATGAAGACCAGGCCCGCCAGGCGCGAATTACCCGCCTGCCCGGTGACCACAATGAAAATTCCAGGGAGAACTCGTGATGATTATTTCCGCCGCCAGCGACTATCGCGCCGCCGCACAGCGTATCCTGCCGCCGTTTCTGTTCCACTATATTGACGGCGGCGCCTACGCCGAACATACCCTGCGCCGCAACGTCGAGGACCTTTCCGATGTAGCCTTGCGCCAGCGTATTTTGCGCAATATGTCGGACCTGAGTCTGGAAACGACGTTATTCAACGAGAAGCTGGCGATGCCGACGGCGTTGGCGCCGGTCGGGCTGTGCGGGATGTACGCCCGCCGCGGCGAAGTGCAGGCCGCCGGCGCGGCGGACGACAAAGGCATTCCGTTCACCCTCTCTACCGTTTCCGTCTGCCCGATCGAAGAGGTCGCCCCGACCATCAAGCGCCCGATGTGGTTCCAGCTGTATGTCCTGCGCGACCGCGGCTTTATGCGCAATGCGCTGGAGCGCGCCAAAGCCGCCGGCTGCTCGACGCTGGTCTTTACCGTCGATATGCCGACTCCCGGCGCCCGCTACCGCGACGCCCATTCAGGCATGAGCGGCCCGAACGCCGCCCTGCGCCGCTACTGGCAGGCCGTCACCCATCCGCAGTGGGCGTGGGACGTCGGCCTTAACGGTCGCCCGCACGATCTGGGCAATATCTCCGCCTATCTCGGCAAACCGACCGGGCTTGAGGATTACATTGGCTGGCTGGCGAATAACTTCGATCCGTCGATTTCATGGAAAGACCTGGAGTGGATCCGCGATTTCTGGGACGGTCCGATGGTGATCAAAGGGATCCTCGATCCGGAGGACGCCCGCGACGCGGTGCGCTTCGGCGCTGACGGCATTGTCGTCTCCAACCACGGCGGCCGCCAGCTCGATGGCGTGCTCTCCTCGGCCCGCGCCCTGCCGGCAATTGCCGACGCGGTGAAAGGCGACATCACTATTCTCGCAGACAGCGGCATCCGCAACGGGCTCGACGTGGTGCGGATGATCGCCCTGGGCGCCGACAGCGTGCTACTGGGCCGCGCTTACCTGTACGCCCTGGCGACCCACGGTAAGCAGGGCGTGGCGAATCTGCTGAACCTCATCGAGAAAGAGATGAAAGTGGCGATGACCCTCACCGGGGCGAAAAGTATCCGTGAAATCAGCCGTGATTCGCTGGTGCAGAACGCCGAAGCGCTGCAGACCTTCGATGCGCTGAAGCAGAATAACGCCGCGTAATTCTCCACGTTTTCCCTTACGCCGCCCCTCTCCCTCAGGGTGAGGGTTCAACAAATATCTGCTATTCTGCCCCCCGCAATTAAGGGGGCAGTATGCTGAACATCGTGTTATTCGAACCAGAGATCCCGCCGAATACCGGGAATATTATCCGCCTGTGCGCCAACACGGGCTTCAGTCTGCATATCATTGAGCCGATGGGCTTCACCTGGGACGATAAACGCCTGAGACGCGCCGGACTGGACTATCACGAGTTCACTGCCGTGCAGCGCTATGCGGATTACGCGGCGTTTGTCGCCAGCGCGCAGCCGCAACGGTTGTTCGCCCTCACGACTAAAGGCACGCCCGCCCACAGCGCGGTAAGCTATCAGGACGGTGATTTCTTGATGTTTGGTCCGGAAACGCGCGGCCTGCCGGCCAGCATCCTCGATGCCCTGCCGCCGGAGCAAAAAATCCGTATTCCGATGATGCCGGACAGCCGCAGCATGAACCTGTCAAACGCGGTGTCGGTGGTGGTGTATGAAGCCTGGCGCCAGCTGGGGTATCCTGGCGCGGTCTTGCGCAGCTAACCTGAGCGGTTCCCGGATTACGGCGCGTTGCGCCTTATCCGGGCTACATTTCTGTGCTTAGCTGCGGCAAATGGCAATACATCAAATCCCGTCGCCGTACTCGAAGGTGTGGTGGATGCCGTTGAAATGCTGATCCATATCCATCGCCGGCTTGTCGCTCTCCGGCTTGCCGACGATACGCGCCGGTACGCCCGCCGCGGTGGTGTGCGGCGGAACCGGCTGCAATACCACCGAACCGGCGCCAATCTTCGCGCCACGCCCGACTTCAATATTGCCGAGGATCTTCGCCCCGGCGCCAATCATCACGCCTTCGCGAATTTTCGGATGACGGTCGCCGCTGGTTTTACCGGTCCCGCCGAGGGTGACCGACTGCAGAATAGAGACGTCATCTTCAATCACCGCCGTCTCGCCGACCACAATGCCGGTGGCATGGTCGAGCATGATCCCGCGGCCGATTTTCGCCGCCGGGTGGATATCCACCTGGAAAGAGACGGAGACCTGATTTTGCAGGAAAATCGCCAGCGCGCGTCGCCCCTGAGTCCACAGCCAGTGGCCGATACGATAGGCCTGCAGGGCATGGAAACCCTTCAGATAGAGCAACGGCGTGGAGTATTTATCCACCGCCGGGTCGCGCGTGCGCACCGCCTGAATATCGCAGGCGGCGGAGGCGATCATTTCCGGATCGGCGGCGTAGGCCTCTTCCACCACTTCGCGAATGGCGATCGCCGGCATAATCGGGGAAGCCAGCTTGTTGGCCAGCATATAGCTCAGCGCGCTGCCGAGATTTTCATGCTTGAGTAGCGTTGCGTGGTAAAAACTGGCGAGCATCGGCTCACAGTCAGCCAAAGCCCGGGCTTCGGCTTTAATATTATTCCAGACGATATCCAGTTCTTCACACGGCATTGCATACTCCAGGCGATATAGTAATGACCTGCCAGTTCTGCGCTGGCAGGGTCATTCAGGTGACAAAGGAAAGCTAATTGCTGCTGCGCTCGTCCTTGCGGGCGCGACCCAATAAGGTCAATGCTGCCTCGCGCGCAATTTTTCCGCAATACAATACCTGATAAATTTCCTCGGTTATTGGCATTTCGACACCTAAACGCTGTGCCAGAACGCGAACTTCCTTGGTATTGCGGTAGCCTTCAACCACCTGGCCAATCTTGTCCTGGGCGCTCTGCACGTCCATACCCTGGCCGAGCATCATGCCGAAGCGACGGTTACGGGACTGGTTGTCGGTGCAGGTGAGCACCAGGTCACCGAGGCCGGCCATGCCCATAAAGGTTTCCGGATCGGCGCCCAGCGCCGCGCCGAGGCGGGACATTTCCACCAGCCCACGGGTAATCAGCGCCGTACGCGCATTGGCGCCGAAGCCGATGCCATCCGACATACCTGCCCCGATGGCAATGACGTTTTTCACCGCGCCGCCGAGCTGCACGCCGATAAAGTCCGGGTTGATGTAGACGCGGAAGCTTTTGCCGCAGTGCAGTAGGCGCTGAAGGTCTTCCGCAAACTGCGGATCCGTGGCCGCCAGCGAAATCGCCGTCGGCAGGCCGGCGGCCAGCTCTTTGGCGAAGGTTGGCCCCGAGATCACCGCCAGCGGAATATCATCGCCCAGCGCTTCACGCGCCACGTCCTGCAGCAGACGGCCAGTTTCGGCCTCCAGGCCTTTGGTGGCCCACACCAGCCGCGCGTCGGAACGCATCAACGGTTTAATCTGGCGTAACACCTGACCGAATACATGGCTCGGCACCACGATAAGGATGTCGCGGCTGGCGGCCAGCGCGGTGGCCAGGTCGCTCTCAAGATGCAGCGTATCCGGGAAAGGCACATCGGGAAGGAACGCGGCGTTGCAGCGATCGTGTTGCAGCGTCGCGATATGTTTCGGGTCATGGCCCCACAGCACAACGTGGTGGCCATTTCTTGCCAGGGTGATGGCAAGAGCGGTGCCGTAAGAGCCGGCACCGATCACAGTCATTGCAGCATTAAGTGCGTTCATCAGGCATCCTGATGTTGTTCAGCACCTTCGCCAGCCTGCTGCTGCAGATAGTTCATGAACAGCGCGTCGAAGTTCACTGGCGCAAGGTTAAGTTGCGGGAAGGTACCGCGGGAAACCAGGCTGGTGATGCACTCGCGCGCGTACGGGAACAGAATGTTCGGGCAGTATGCGCCGAGGCAGTGCGCCATCTGGGTGCCTTCGATGCCGTCGATGGAGAAAATACCGCCCTGCTGTACTTCACAGAGGAACGCGGTTTCTTCGCCCAGCGCAGCGGTCACGGTCACACGCAGCACCACTTCATAAACGCCTTCAGCCAGCTGGGTGGAGGCGGTATCCAGATCAAGTTTAACTTCCGGCTGCCAGTCTTTCTGGAAAACTTGCGGCGCGTTCGGCGCTTCAAAAGAGATATCTTTGGTATAGATACGCTGGATCTGGAAGGTCATTTCGGTGCTGTTTTGTTCTGACATAGTAAAACCCTTTCGTGTTGTCCTTAAATACGCGCTTCCGCCAGGGAAAGCGCGCAAAAATTAGCGCAAGAGGGGATCAAGTCCACCACGTGAATCAAGCGCATACAAGTCGTCACAGCCGCCAATGTGCTGCGCATCAATAAAAATCTGCGGAACCGTCGTCCGTCCGCTGCGCTGGATCATCTCCTCACGCTTCGCGGCATCGCCATCGATCGGCAACTCATGGAACGTTACGCCTTTGCTGTTCAGCAGCGCTTTCGCGCGGATGCAGAACGGGCAGGTCGCTTTGGTGTAGATCTCAATATTGGCCATGACTTCACTCCTGTTGTTACCCTGAGGGTTTTACGCCGCAGCCTGTGTTCCCTTCACGTCAGGCGTGAAGGAGAAAACGCGGCGGCATCACCACGCGAGGTAAGTTATTTGCCGCGTACCAGAGGGAGGTTTTCGCCGCTCCAGCCAGCAATGCCCTCTTTCAGTACAAAGACTTTTTCAAACCCGGCTTTGTTCAGCGCGCTGGCGGGCTCTTGCGCCTGCATGCCGGAACCGTCTACCACAATAATGGGTTGCGATTTGTGTTTTTCCAACTCGCCGACGTTATTGGCTTTGATATCGCTGGGCAGCAGGTTAATAGCGCCGGCAATATGGCCTTTACGGAAATCGTCACGCTGACGCAGGTCGACCACCACCGCATCTTCTTTATTGATAAGACGCGTCGCTTCACCACGGGTGATGACTTTAACTTTCGACATCAGCCCCTTGAAGGTGGTGAACACTACCGCACCCAGCAGCGCGATCCACGCGATGCTCAGGACCGGGTGACGGCCGATGAATTGCATAATTTCTTGCATGGGGGGTTACAACTCCCGACTAAGTGAGAAAAAAACCAGGAAAGGAGTATACCTGTGCCTTGCGGCAATTACAGCCAGTGAGCGCGATGTAATGTATTTTCTGCGGGCGGTGGCGAAAAAAAGCCGCTCTCGCTGACCCGGCGCGGCCCGGCCGCTCCCTTTCTTTGATCTTTCACGGGGATTTAAACGATTCAGCTGTAGTAAAATTACGCAAAATTTCTGTCTTTGAGCATGAGGTTGTCGCAATGTCGGTTTCTAAAAAACCTATGGTACTGGTGATTCTGGATGGCTACGGCTATCGCGAAGACCAACAGGATAACGCCATTTATAGCGCTAAAACGCCGGTAATGGACGCGCTGTGGGCCAAACGTCCACATACCCTGATCGATGCATCCGGCCTCGAAGTCGGCCTGCCGGACCGTCAGATGGGGAACTCCGAAGTAGGCCACGTCAACCTGGGCGCCGGTCGTATCGTCTATCAGGACCTGACCCGTCTCGATGTGGAAATTAAAGAACGCACCTTCTTCGCCAACCCGGTACTGACCGCCGCGGTCGATAAAGCGGTTGCCGCCGGCAAAGCAGTACATATCATGGGCCTGATGTCGCCAGGCGGCGTCCACAGCCACGAAGATCACATCATGGCGATGGTGGAGCTGGCGGCAGAGCGCGGCGCTGAGAAGATCTACCTGCACGCCTTCCTCGACGGCCGTGATACGCCGCCGCGCAGTGCGGAAAAAACGCTGGCGACATTCGAAGCCAAATTTGCCGCGCTGGGCAAAGGTCGCATCGCGTCGCTCATCGGCCGCTATTACGCCATGGACCGCGACAACCGCTGGGATCGCGTGGAACAAGCTTATGATCTGCTGACCCTGGCCAAAGGCGAATTCCAGGCCGATACCGCCGTCGCGGGTCTGCAGGCCGCCTACGCCCGTGACGAAAACGACGAATTCGTGAAAGCCACCGTTATCCGCGCCGCCGGCCAGGCCGATGCCGCGATGGAAGACGGCGACGCGCTGATCTTCATGAACTTCCGTGCCGACCGCGCGCGTGAAATCACCCGCGCCTTCGTCAACGCCGACTTCGACGGCTTTGCGCGTAAGAAAGTGGTTAATCTCGATTTCGTGATGCTCACCGAATACGCCGCCGACATCAAAGTCGCCTGCGCCTACCCGCCCGCCTCGCTGGCCAATACCTTCGGCGAGTGGATGGCGAAGCACGATAAAACCCAGCTGCGCATCTCCGAAACTGAAAAATACGCTCACGTCACCTTCTTCTTCAACGGCGGCGTAGAAGAGCCGTTTAAAGGCGAAGAGCGGATCCTGATTAACTCGCCGAAAGTGGCGACCTACGATCTGCAGCCGGAAATGAGCTCCGCCGAGCTGACCGAGAAACTGGTCGCCGCCATCAAAGGCGGAAAATACGACACCATCATCTGTAACTACCCGAACGGCGATATGGTTGGCCATACCGGGGTGATGGAAGCAGCCGTAAAAGCGGTTGAAGCGCTGGATCGCTGCATCGACCAGGTGGCTCAGGCGGTGGAATCCGTTGGCGGTCAGCTGCTGATCACCGCCGACCACGGTAACGCCGAGCAGATGCGCGACCCGGCCACCGGTCAGGCGCATACCGCCCACACCAACCTGCCGGTTCCGCTGATCTACGTCGGTAACAAAGCGGTTAAAGCGGTCAATGGCGGCAAACTTTCCGACATCGCCCCGACCATGCTGTCGCTGATGGGAATGGAAATCCCGCAAGAGATGACTGGCAAGCCGCTGTTCATCGTGGAATAATCCTTCCCCATGAGGGGAAAGGCGATGTATTCAACTACATGGATCGCAGCGGCAGTTCGATCCGTCCTTTACGCCAGCGCGCTCAGCGCTGGCGTATTGCTGTGCGCGTCATCTGCGCATGCCGACGATCGCGATCAGCTAAAGTCCATCCAGGCCGACATCGCCGCCAGGCAGCGGGCGATTAAGCAACAGCAGCAGCAGCGCGCAAGCCTGCTCGCCCAGCTCAAAGCGCAGGAAGAGGCGATCGCCGCCGCGGCCCGCAAACTGCGCGAAACCCAGGATAGCCTGAACCAGCTCAATAAGCAGATTGACGAGATGAACGCCGCTCTCGCGAAGCTGGAGCGCCAGCGCGCGTCTCAGGAGCGGAACCTCGCCGCGCAGCTCGATGCCGCTTTCCGCCAGGGGCCGCATACCGGCATCCAGATGGTGCTCAGCGGTGAAGAGGGCCAGCGCAATCAGCGGATGCAGGTCTATTTCAGCTATTTCAACCAGGCCCGCCAGGAGACTATCGCGGAACTGAAGAAAACGCGCGAAGAGATGGCGGTGCAAAAGTCGATGCTCGAAGAGAAGCAGAGCCAGCAGCAGACGCTGGTCTACGAGCAAAAAGCTCAGCAGGCGAAGCTGGAGCAGGCGCGTAACGAACGGAAAAAGACCCTTTCCGGACTGGAATCCTCCATTCAGCAAGGTCAGCAACAGTTAAGTGAATTGCGGGCTAACGAATCGCGCCTACGCGGTCGTATCGCCCAGGCGGAGGCTGCCGCCAAAGCCCGAGCCGATCGGGAAGCACGCGATGCGCAGGCGGTGCGCGACCGCCAGCAGGAAGCATCGCGCAAAGGCACCACCTATAAACCAACGGAAAGCGAGCGTTCGCTGATGTCACGCACCGGCGGACTGGGCTCGCCGCGCGGTCAGGCGTTCTGGCCGGTTCGCGGTCCGCTCCTTCATCGATATGGCGAACAGCTGCAAGGTGAACTACGTTGGAAAGGGATGGTTATCGCCGCGTCTGAAGGCACCGAAGTCAGAGCCATTGCCGATGGTCGGGTCATTCTGGCCGACTGGCTGCAGGGCTATGGTCTGGTGGTGGTGGTCGAACATGGCAAAGGCGACATGAGCCTGTATGGCTATAACCAAAGCGCGCTGGTCAGCGTTGGCACCCAGGTGCGTGCCGGCCAGCCTATCGCGCTCGTAGGCAGCAGCGGCGGTCAGGGCCGTCCGTCGCTCTATTTCGAAATTCGCCGCCAGGGTCAGGCGGTCAATCCACAGCCGTGGTTGGGAAGATAAGTTTTGCTTCAATTTCGCGCAATTGCTCTTGCCGTAGCCGGTTCGCTGGCTCTGGCGGCGCCAGCGTTCGCTGGCAAACTCTCCATCGTTATTGACGATTTTGGCTACCGCCCGCAGACCGAGAATCAGGTGCTGGCGCTGCCGGCAACTATCTCCGTCGCCGTGCTGCCGAACGCGCCGCACGCCCGGGAAATGGCCACTAAAGCGCATAATCAGGGCCATGAAGTGCTCATCCACCTGCCAATGGCGCCGCTCAGCAAACAGCCGCTGGAAAAAGACACCCTGCGTCCCGAAATGAGCAGCGAGGAGATCGAGCGCATTATTCGCGAGGCTTACGGCAAAGTCCCTTACGCCGTCGGGCTGAATAACCATATGGGCAGCGCGATGACCTCCAACCTGTTTGGCATGCAGAAGGTGATGCAGGCCCTGGAGCGCTACAATCTCTATTTTCTCGACAGCGTCACCATCGGCAACACCCAGGCCATGCGCGCCGCGCAGGGTACCGGCGTGAAGGTGATTAAGCGCAAGGTGTTTCTCGACGATACGCAGAATGAAGCCGATATCCGCAACCAGTTCAATCGCGCCATCGCCCTGGCGCGGCGCAACGGTTCGGCGATAGCCATTGGCCATCCGCATCCGACGACGGTGCGGGTGCTGCAGCAGATGGTCTATAACCTGCCGCCGGATATCACGCTGGTGCGCCCGAGCAGCCTGCTCAACGAGCCGCAGGTCGACAACTCGACGCCAAACTACGCCCAGCCGCCTGCGCAACAAACGCAGCAGAAGCCGCGTAATCCGTTCCATGGCGTGAAGTCTTGCAAACCGAAGCGCCCGCTGGAGCCTGTGAACGCCAGCCGCTTCTTCACTATCCTCAGCGATAGCATCAGCCAGAGCGCGCTGATCCAGTACTATCGCCTCAAATGGCAGGGCTGGGACAATCCCGGCAACTAGACCACTCAGGGGTCCGTTCGCTTTTGCGCGACGGGCGCCTGGTTATCTTCGTGGGCGTACCACGCCTTAAAATATTTCAGAAAGCTGTAAAACGTCGCGTACAGGCCGGTCACCACGCCGACCTTGCCATAGCGCCACGCTCCGCTAAACAGATACCACTTAAAGAAAGCGCCAATGGCGCTGATGATCCCCCGCGTCAGCGAAGGTTTGATCTGCTGGTACTTCACCAGCCGGGTGGTATAGCTGTTCAGCTTATTAAACACTTCATGCAGCGAATAAAAGGTATCGTGGCGAACGAAGCCCGGCAGCCTGACGGAGCTCGCGTGTCCGACCACCTGGTCATCCACCGGCCGATCGTTAAACCGCGCCTGCTGGCGGTTAAAGAGGCGCACCGGATAATCCGGTGAGGAAATGGGGTAGATAGTCCGTACCTGTTTGCCTAGCACAAACCAGTAGCGCGGCAGACGCCAGGCGCAGGTCGGGTCAGGCTCCTCCCCCGCTTTTAGCGCCTGAATGGCCGTCACCACGTCATTATCAAGAATTTCGTCGCTGTCCATGCACAGCACCCAGTCATGGCTGGCCAGCCCGATGGCATAGTTCATCTGCGCGCCGTGGGCTTTATAGGCATGGTGATGGACGGTGAGACCAAACTGCTGACAAATAGCGACGGTTTCGTCGGTACTGCCGGAGTCGACGACGATACATTCATCGGCTACCTTCAGCAGAGGCGGCAGCACCTCCATCAGCAGGCGCGCAGAGTTACAGGTCAGTAAGCATACGGAGAGTTTAAGCATGATAGTTACAAAGTTAAACTGCGACTAAACACACTGTATAAGCGAATAACCGTAAAATCGATGTAGAAATTGTGCGCTTAATATTAAGCAGGCTAAAAATGTTATCCAAATCTAAATTAAGGCGCCCGCAGGCGCCTTTTTTGCTGATTTTTACGCCAGCATGGGGGGTTAGTCCCAGCTCAAAACCACTTTACCGGACTGGCCGGAGCGCATCGCGTCAAAACCTTTCTGGAAGTCATCAATGCCGAAGCGGTGGGTGATGATCGGTGAGAGATCCAGACCAGACTGGATCAGCGCCGCCATCTTGTACCAGGTTTCGAACATTTCGCGACCATAGATACCTTTGATAAACAGCCCTTTGAAGATGACCTTGGTCCAGTCGATGGACATATCCGACGGCGGGATACCCAGCATCGCGATACGGCCGCCGTGGTTCATGGTATCCAGCATGCTGCGAAACGCCGGCGGCGCGCCGGACATCTCCAGACCCACATCGAAACCTTCGGTCATCCCCAGCTCGGCCATCACGTCATTAAGGTTCTCTTTGGCCACGTTCACCGCGCGGGTAACGCCCATTTTGCGCGCCAGCTCAAGACGGTACTCGTTGACGTCGGTGATCACCACGTTACGCGCGCCGACGTGTTTCGCTACCGCCGCCGCCATCACGCCGATCGGACCGGCGCCGGAAACCAGCACGTCTTCCCCGACCAGATCGAAGGAGAGCGCGGTGTGCACCGCGTTGCCGAACGGGTCGAAGATAGACGCCAGGTCATCAGAGATATTGTCGGGGATTTTAAAGGCGTTAAAGGCCGGGATCACCAGATACTCAGCAAAGCAGCCCGGGCGGTTGACGCCCACGCCAATGGTGTTGCGGCACAGATGGGTGCGGCCCGCGCGGCAGTTACGGCAGTGGCCGCAGGTGATATGCCCTTCGCCGGAGACGCGGTCGCCAATCTTAAAACCGCGCACTTCCTGACCAATCCCCACCACTTCGCCGACATATTCGTGACCGACCACCATCGGCACCGGAATGGTCTTCTGCGACCACTCATCCCAGTTGTAGATGTGCACGTCGGTCCCGCAAATGGCGGTCTTGCGGATTTTAATCAGCAGATCGTTATGGCCGACTTCCGGTTCCGGTACGTCGGTCATCCAGATGCCTTCTTCCGCTTTCAGTTTGGATAACGCTTTCATCTCATACCCTTATTAGGCGATGACGCCCAGTTGTTTGCCGATGCGGGTAAAGGCTTCCACCGCACGCTCAATTTGTTCAGGGGTATGCGCCGCCGACATCTGGGTGCGAATACGCGCCTGGCCTTTCGGTACCACCGGATAGAAGAAGCCGGTGACATAGATCCCTTCTTTCTGCAGCTCGCGGGCAAAGTTCTGCGCCACCACCGCCTCGCCCAGCATCACCGGAATGATGGCGTGGTCGGCGCCGGCCAGCGTGAAGCCTGCCGCGGTCATTTTTTCGCGGAACAGACGCGCGTTAGCCCACAGGCGATCGCGCAGGTCTGCCCCCTCTTCAACCATCTCCAGCACTTTGATGGAGGCGGCCACGATGGCCGGCGCCAGAGAGTTGGAGAACAGATACGGACGGGAGCGCTGGCGCAGCCACTCGACCACCTCTTTGCGTGCGGCGGTGTAGCCGCCGGAGGCGCCGCCCAGCGCTTTACCCAGCGTGCCGGTGATGATGTCGACACGCCCCATCACATCGCAGTATTCGTGGGAGCCGCGGCCGTTTTCGCCGACGAAGCCGACGGCGTGGGAGTCATCGACCATCACCAGCGCATCGTATTTATCCGCCAGGTCGCAAACGCCTTGCAGGTTGGCGATCACGCCATCCATCGAGAACACGCCGTCGGTGGCGATCAGCACGTGACGCGCGCCGGCCTCGCGAGCTTCTTTCAGACGCGCCTCCAGCTCTTGCATATCGTTGTTGGCATAGCGGAAGCGCTTCGCTTTACACAGACGCACGCCGTCGATGATCGAGGCATGGTTCAGGGCGTCGGAGATAATGGCGTCTTCCGGGCCGAGCAGCGTTTCAAACAGGCCGCCGTTGGCGTCGAAGCAGGAAGAGTAGAGGATCGCGTCTTCCATACCGAGGAAATCGGCCAGCTTCTTCTCCAGCTGCTTATGCGTATCCTGGGTGCCGCAGATGAAGCGTACCGAGGCCATCCCGAAACCGTGGCTGTCCATGCCGGATTTCGCCGCGGCAATCAGTTCCGGGTGGTTCGCCAGACCCAGATAGTTATTGGCGCAGAAGTTAATCACGTGGCTGTCGCCGACGGTAATGTCCGCCTGCTGCGCCGAGGTGATGATGCGCTCTTCTTTGAACAACCCTTCGGCCCGAGCGGTCTCCAGATTGCTAGTTAACTGTTTGTAGAAATCACCACGCATTGCAACTCTCCAGATTCGGCAAAATTTGGCACATATTACCCAAAGCTATACGCTGATACGAGATGATGCAGGCCTGAATGAATTATTTGCAGCATAAATCACGTCAGCCCAGCACCTTATTCTGCGAATGGCTGTAGGCTTGCTCATGTGGTGATATGATAAGAGCATTCATGTCCGGATTGTCTCCGGGCTCCCAACTTCAAAGGTACAGTTATGATCATCGTTACCGGCGGCGCAGGCTTTATCGGCAGCAACATCGTTAAAGCGCTGAATGACAAAGGCATCACCGACATTCTGGTTGTCGACAATCTGAAAGACGGCACCAAGTTTGTAAACCTGGTTGACCTGAACATCGCTGACTACATGGATAAAGAAGACTTTCTGATCCAGATTATGGCGGGTGAAGAGTTCGGTGAAATCGAAGCTATCTTCCACGAAGGCGCGTGCTCTTCCACTACCGAGTGGGATGGCAAGTACATGATGGACAACAACTATCAGTACTCCAAAGAGCTGCTGCACTACTGCCTGGAGCGCGAAATCCCGTTCCTGTACGCCTCCTCCGCGGCCACCTATGGCGGACGCACCAGCGACTTCATCGAGTCCCGCGAGTACGAACAGCCGCTGAACGTTTACGGCTACTCCAAATTCCTGTTCGACGAATACGTCCGCCAGATCCTGCCGGAAGCCAATTCGCAGATCGTCGGCTTCCGCTACTTCAACGTCTACGGGCCGCGCGAAGGCCACAAAGGCAGCATGGCGAGCGTCGCTTTCCACCTCAATACCCAGCTGAATAATGGCGAAAGCCCGAAACTGTTCGAAGGCAGCGACGGCTTCAAGCGCGACTTCGTCTACGTGGGCGACGTGGCTGACGTCAACCTGTGGTTCTGGGAAAACGGCGTTTCCGGCATCTTTAACCTCGGCACCGGCCGTGCGGAATCCTTCCAGGCCGTCGCCGATGCGACCCTGGCGTACCACAAAAAAGGCAGCATCGAGTACATCCCGTTCCCGGACAAACTGAAAGGCCGCTACCAGGCGTTCACTCAGGCGGATCTGACTAACCTGCGCAAAGCGGGCTATGACAAACCGTTCAAAACCGTTGCCGAAGGCGTAACGGAATATATGGCCTGGCTAAACCGCGACGCGTAAGAAACAAGCATGAAAATATTGGTGGTAGGCCCGTCTTGGGTGGGCGACATGATGATGTCGCAAAGTCTTTATCGTACGCTCAGGGCGCGCTATCCCCAGGCGATTATCGACGTGATGGCGCCAGCCTGGTGCCGTCCGTTGCTTTCGCGCATGCCGGAAGTGAACGAAGCGATCCCGATGCCGCTGGGTCACGGCGCGCTGGCTATCGGCGAACGCCGTAAGCTCGGCCACAGCCTGCGCGAACGTCGCTACGATCGCGCTTACGTGCTGCCGAACTCGTTTAAATCGGCATTAGTCCCTTTCTTTGCCAATATCCCGCTGCGCACCGGCTGGCGCGGCGAGATGCGCTACGGACTGCTCAACGACGCCCGGGTGCTGGACAAAGACGCCTGGCCGCTGATGGTGGAACGCTACGTGGCGCTGGCCTACGACAACGGCGTGATGCGCTGCGCCAAAGATCTGCCGCAGCCGCTGCTGTGGCCGCAGCTGCAGGTCAACGAAGGGGAAAAGTCGCAGGCCTGCAGCGCTTTTAACCTGTCCAACGATCGGCCGATCGTCGGCTTCTGCCCCGGCGCGGAGTTCGGCCCGGCCAAACGCTGGCCGCACTATCACTATGCTGCGCTGGCGAAAAAGCTTATCGACGATGGCTATCAGATTGCGCTTTTCGGCTCGGCGAAAGATAACGAGGCCGGCAAAGAGATCATCGCCGCCCTCAGCAGCGAGCAGCAGGCCTGGTGCCGTAATCTGGCGGGTGAAACCCAGCTGGAGCAGGCGGTCATTCTGATCGCCGCCTGTAAAGCTGTAGTGACTAACGATTCGGGGCTGATGCACGTCGCCGCAGCGCTGGACCGCCCGCTGGTGGCGCTATATGGCCCGAGCAGTCCGGACTTTACCCCGCCGCTGTCGCATAAAGCGCGGGTTATCCGTCTGATTACCGGCTACCACAAGGTGCGCAAAGGCGATGCCGCCGAAGGCTATCATCAGAGCCTGATCGACATCACCCCAGAACGCGTCCTGCAAGAGCTAAACGAACTGTTAGCGGAAAAAACCGAGCACGAGGAAGCGTAACGGATGCGGGTATTGATCGTTAAAACCTCCTCCATGGGCGACGTGCTGCACACGCTGCCCGCGCTAACCGACGCCGCGCAGGCTATCCCCGGCATCCGCTTCGACTGGGTGGTTGAAGAGGGTTTCGCGCAGATCCCCTCCTGGCATGAAAGCGTCGAGCGGGTGATCCCGGTGGCGATCCGCCGCTGGCGCAAAGCCTGGTTCTCCGCGCCGATCAAAGCCGAGCGTCAAGCCTTTCGCGAGGCCGTTCAGGCGGTAAAGTATGACGCCATCATCGACGCCCAGGGGCTGGTGAAAAGCGCCGCGCTGGTTACTCGCCTGGCGCACGGCGTCAAGCACGGTATGGACTGGCAATCGGCCCGCGAGCCGCTGGCGAGCCTGTTTTACAACCGCCGCCACCATATCGCGAAACAGCAGCACGCGGTGGAGCGTACCCGTGAGCTGTTCGCCAAAAGCCTTGGCTACGCGAAACCCCAGACCCAGGGGGATTACGCCATTGCGCGCCATTTCCTGCTGCACGAGGCTAGCGCTGCCGCGCCCTATCTGGTGTTTCTGCACGCCACCACCCGCGACGATAAGCACTGGCCGGAAACCCGCTGGCAGGAGCTTCTCGACCTGCTGGCCGACAGCGGCGTCCACATTAAGCTGCCGTGGGGCGCCCCGCACGAAGAGGCGCGGGCGAAGCGGCTGGCGGAAGGCCGGGAGTATGTTGAAGTGCTGCCGCGCATGAGCCTTGAGCAGGTAGCGCAGGTTCTGGCCGGCGCCCGGGCCGTCGTCTCGGTCGATACCGGGCTGAGCCATCTGACCGCCGCGCTGGATAAACCGAACTTTACGCTCTACGGCCCGACCGACCCGGGGCTGATTGGCGGATACGGTAAAAACCAGCATATCGTGCGGCCGGAAAACAGCGCCAGCACCGGCGATATTGCGGCCAGCCGGATTCATCTTCTCCTGCAAAATCAGGGGCTGCTCTGATGGGATCCCTGTTTAAGCAGATCTACCGCTATACGCGCCCTCGCGCGTATCGCCACAATGAAAATCTGTGGCCTTTTACCCGTATTACGCGCGCGCCAAGCGGCGAAATCAGCGCGTTACGCTATAAAGGGAAAACGGTGCCGCTGGTCAGCCTGAGCGCGCTGAAAAACAGTATGCAGGGCGAAGTCCTGCTGACCGCCACCGGCCCCTCAACCCGCAATATCGATTTTTCCCTGTTGTCGAAAACGATCCCGGTGATGGGCGTCAATGGCGCCTGGCATCTTGCCGACCGGCTGCACTTTTCACTCTATACCATCGTCGACATGGAATTTTTCGATAAGAAGCCGGACATTATCCGCGCCATTGTCAGCCAGCCGGATATTTTGCTGTTCACCACCATGCACGGGATCGCCAAAATCGTCGATCGCTATGGGGACGCGCTGCGCTGCCGTTTGGCGTTGATTGAGGACGGTTGCTATAAGATTTACCAGCCGAAAGTCGCCAGCGAAGCGATAAAGCGCACTTACCAGCAGAATGCGGCGATGTGCTTTCATCCTCAGCGCCCGGATATCTGTTTTAGCACCGATATTCGCCAGGGCATCTTTGATGCCGGCACGGTGGTCTACTGGGCGCTGCAAATTCTCGCCTGGCTGGGCTTCAATACTATCCTGGTGAGCGGCCTGGATATGACCAACTTTAACCAGCCGCGATTCTACGAAACACAACAAGAAAAATTGCCTTCTTACCTGGCAACAAAAGTGGATACCCTCGTCATGCCCTCCTTTGCGCATGCCGCGCAGGTACTGCAGCAACGCCAGATTCGGGTGATTAATTTTTCCCCAGAAAGCGCTGTGCCGGATACTATCTTCGAAAAGGTTGCGTTTAATGAGTACTTTAAAAGTGAGTAACTTCGCCAGACAGGGTTACTCGATTGTCTTTCCTTTGTTTTTATTTTTCAGCGCGATTTTTTGCATGTCCACCCGGACCAATAATCTGCTGCATTTATCGATCCTGCTGCTATTGCTGTCGCTGGTACGCCAGGAAAACCGCCAGGCGCTGGCCGGGGTGTTACGCGAGCAGTGGCAGACCTGGACGCTGCTGGCGGCTTTCTTTATCTATTACGCCCTCAGTAATGTGTGGGGCCATACGCCGCAGCATATTGACTCGCCGATCACCCACGGCGTGTATCTGACCGGGTATCTGTTGCTGATGACGATGCTGCTCAGGGACGGACGAACCCGCCGACTGGCGATGCTGGCGGTGGTCGGCGGGATCACCGTGCTCTCCCTGTGGACGCTGATTATCGACCATACGCTGGTTCTCACCGAACGAGCGGTCTCCCCCGAGAACCCCGGACCAACGAACGTTATCGACCTTGCCGGTTACTGCGGCATCGGCATTTTAATTTGCGGCATGCTACTGAAAGAAAAAGCCAGCCACTGGCTCTATCTGCCGGTGGTCATCATGCTGGTGATGCTGCTGCTCACCCAAAGCCGCGGGCCGATCATCGCCCTGGTGCTGGCGGTCGGCTGTACGCTGCACCTGCACGTCTTCACCCGCCGCAACCTGCTGATCGCCGCGGCGCTGGCCGTGCTGGTAGCGCTGCTTTTGGTCATGACGCCGGTGGGCGACATGCTGCTCGCCCGTTTCGAGGAGCTGGGCACCCAAAGCGGGCTGCGCCTGAGCATCTGGCACCATACGCTGTCGGAGATGGCCAGCCAGCCGTGGCTGGGGCGCGGTTTCAGCTATGAACTGGATTTCATCAACTACAGCGGCGAGCACATCACCACCACCCACAGTGTGTATATGGGCGCCCTGCTGAAAGGCGGCATCGTGGGGTTACTGCTGCTGTTGGCGATCATTGCCTGCGGGCTATGGCAGGCGTGGCGCAAGCGCCATACCGACAGCCGCTACAGTCTGGCGATCCTGTTTTACGCGCTGGTGTTTATGGCCTCGCAGGGGATGTTTATCATCAGCAATCCCCGGGAAACCTGGGTGCTGTTCTGGCTGCCGCTGGGCATTGCGCTCAGCAAAGGGTTGGCGGAAAAACGCTAACAAAAAGGGCCGTCAGCGGCCCTTTTTATATTAACTTTTTAAATCAACTGCGGGCGGCGACCAGCCGGTCGGCCTGCTCTTTAATCACGGGCCACACCGACTCAATCGCCACATCGGCGACATTCGCTTCTTCACAGACTATCTGCTTCGCCTTGTCATAGCCCGGCGCCCAGATGTGATAGCCGGGCAGCCCGGTATTCTTGAGTTTGCGTTTGTTATAGACCGCCACCATCGGCTTATCGAAAGCCCGGGCAATATGCACGATCGAGGTGTCCGGCGTAATGACTAAATCACAGCTGCGGATCACTTCTACGGCGGAGTTGATGGTGCTGTCGGCGATGTACAGCGCCATATCCAGCCCCAGCTGGCGGATTTTTTCACTGCGCCCCACCATCACGATACAGACCCGGTAAGGCAGAGCATGTAGCCGCTCGACCAGGGTCGCTACCTGGTGACGACAGAAGTCTTTATCCTCAGAGGCGGTAAAAGGGTTAATGGCGATACGCAGTTCGACCTCTCCGGCCTGAGAAAGCAAGCGGGCCACTTTCTCCCGCTCATGGCGGCAGCCGGGGAGATGATAGTGATACGGGCGGTCGTCAACGATGCCAAACAGCTTCACCACCTGCTTATAGCGCAGGGAAATATGGCTGTTGCCGTCAAAAAAAGCGATTGAGTGATCGTAAAGTTTATAGGGCTCTTTATTAAAACCAATCACGCTGGTCGCCCGTAAATCGGCGAGTAATTTAAAGCGTTCATAGCTGGTCACGTCATCAAAATCGATAACCGCATCAAAACCCGCCGCCCGCAACGTATTTAAGGACATGCGGGGCCGATATAAATATACTTGCTGAATGAATTCTGAGCCTGCTAATATTTCGCTGCATATTGGTCCGGTTAACACCGAAACCTGATATCCCCGTTCGGCCAGTATTCTGGCGCAGCCGGTCGTGACCACCATATCACCGACTTTATCATCCAGACGCAATAGCAGCACGCGGCGCACAGCCGCTGGGTCGAAGGCTTTACGCGCCGGCTTATTTCTGTATCGATAGTTAATTAAATTAAATTTAATGCCGCGGAAAAAAGCATTCTTTTTCCGCGTTAATTGTTTAAGGATACGCATACGGTACCTTGAGCTGTGTTAGCGCTGTGTAATTTTCCGCTGGTAATATTCTGCCAGCGTCATGCCCTTCACCTGCGGCGCCAGCCAGCTAAAAAAGGCTTCGAGGTCAGCGTATAAACGCTCAATATCCCGTTCATTCTGGAACGTGGGGCTGCCGCCGGGCATATACTCTGAAGAGTGGAGCATATATTCCACGTAGTCATTGCCCTGCGTCAACGTTTGTTCGACGACTTTTTTCATCGTTTCCACATTGCCGCCCATCGGTCGCAGCCAGTGTACGGAGGGGGATCGCACTTTGCCGCGCAGGCGGTCGTAGCCCTGCTTCACGCTGTTCATCCACGCTGAGTGCTTGTACTGGATGCTCATCGGCACTTCCAGCAGCGGCGAGTGGCCCTCGCGGCTGATGTCATTTTCATCGAGGAAATAGGCATGCTGCGGAAAGCGGCGATAATCGGTCCCGCCATCGCCCTGCGGCGCCCCCTTGGCGGTCTTCCAGTTCACCCGCGGGGTCACCGAGCAATCCACCTGATACCCGTATTCCACCAGCAGACGCGCATAGCGCTCGTCAAAAGCCCAGCGCCCGGCGCGATGGCTAACCATTTTGGTCTGGAAGGTATCCTCCAGCAGACGCGTCATATAGTCGACCTTCTCACGCATCATAGCGTCGCTGTATTCAATAAGATAAGGCTTATGGCGCCAGTCATCTGCAGTCAGCGGCTCGGTCGGCGGGCTGTTCCACGCATGCAGATGCATGCCGACTTCCGCGGTGCCGCGGGCAATCACGTCTCTGGCGAATTCGATATAAAAGGGGTCGATGGCCATTTCATAGTTGGTCAAATAGACCGGTTTAAAGCCATACTTTTCGCAAAGCTGCTGAAAACGCGGAAGATAACGCGCATTCTCGGTGGTGATGCTGTCATGTTTTTGCCAGAGGTTATCGCCCTCTGTATCAATCGTGATGAGAAATGCGGGATTGTGCACGAAAACGTCCTCAGGCCATACGTATCGGGTCATGGTAGAGCAATACAACGCTTCTCTCAATCTGTCTGATCCCCTAGAATCGGAACCCTTATCCTGGATGAAGAACAGAGTATGACGCCTGAAACCCTCTCCCGCGGCCCGTTGAACCCGGCGCGGATCCTGGTCATTAAGCTGCGCCATCATGGCGACATGCTGCTGATCACGCCGCTTATTCACGCGCTGAAACAGCAGTACCCCGCCGCCAGCGTGGATGTCCTGTTGTATGAAGAGACCCGGGATATGCTCGCAGCCAACCCCGATATCCACCATATTTATGGTCTCGATCGCCGCTGGAAAAAGCAGGGAAAAAGGTATCAGCTGAAGATGCAATGGCAGCTCATTCAGACGCTGCGCCAGCAGCGGTACGATATGGTGCTTAACCTGGCCGACCAGTGGCCGAGCGCGGTTATCAGCAAACTGACCGGCGCCGCGACGCGGATTGGTTTTGATTTTCCGAAGCGCCGCCACCCGGTCTGGCGCTATTGCCACACCGCGCTGGCCTCCACCCAACAGCACAACCAGCTGCATACGGTACAGCAGAATCTCTCTATTCTCGCTCCGCTCGGTCTCCAGTTGAACGATGCGCCGGCGCGGATGGGCTACAGCGAAGCAGACTGGGCCGCCAGCCGCGCCCTGCTGCCGGAGGACTTCCGGGAACACTACATCGTCATCCAGCCGACGTCGCGCTGGTTCTTTAAATGCTGGCGCGAAGATCGGATGAGCGCCCTGATCAACGCGCTGTCCGCCGAAGGATACGCGGTGGTGCTCACCTCCGGCCCCGATGCTAGAGAGAAGAAGATGGTGGATACCATCATCGCCGGCTGCCCGCAGGCGCGACTACACTCTTTAGCCGGCCAGTTAACGCTGCGCCAGCTGGCGGCGGTGATCGATCATGCCCGGTTGTTTATCGGCGTCGACTCGGTGCCGATGCATATGGCTGCAGCCCTTGGCACTCCGCTGGTCGCCCTGTTCGGCCCCTCGAAGCTGACCTTCTGGCGTCCGTGGCAGGCGAAAGGCGAGGTGATCTGGGCCGGCGACTTCGGTCCGCTGCCCGATCCGGACGCTATCAACACCAACACCGACGAACGTTATCTTGATTTAATTCCTACCGACGCCGTGATCGCGGCGGCGAAAAAGGTACTGGCATGAGTAAATTCAGGCTGGCTCTGGTGCGGCAGAAGTACCGCCCGGACGGCGGCGCAGAACGGTTTGTCTCCCGCGCGCTGGAAGCCCTCGACAGCAGTCATCTGCAACTGAACGTCATCACCCGCGAATGGCAGGGGCCGGTGAAACCGGACTGGCAGATCCATATCTGTAACCCCCGCAAATGGGGGCGCATCAGCCGCGAGCGCGGCTTTGCCAACGCCGCGCGCGCGCTCTGGCAGCGCGAGTCCTTCGACCTGGTGCAGAGCCATGAACGTATTCCCGGCTGCGATCTCTACCGCGCTGGCGATGGCGTTCATCGCCGCTGGCTGCAGCAGCGCTCGCGCATTTTACCGGCCTGGAAAAGCCGCCTGCTGTTCGCCGACCGTTACCACCGCTACGTCATGCAGGCGGAACGCGAGATGTATGAAGACTCACACCTGCGCGGGGTGATCTGCAACGCCGAGATGATCAAGCGCGAGATTATCGAAGACTTTGGCCTGCCGGCGGAGAAGATCCACGTTATTTACAACGCCATTGACAACCAGCGCTTCCTGCCGCCGGACGAAGAGACCTTTGCCGCCTTACGCGCCAAATGGCAGCTACCGCTGCAGGCGACCTGCCTGATCTACGTCGGCTCCGGCTTTGAGCGCAAGGGACTGGCGGCGGCGATCCGCGCCATCGCTCCCACCGATCGCTACCTGCTGGTGGTCGGCAAAGATAAGGATCAGCCTCGCTATCAGGCGCTGGCGAAGAGCCTGAACTGTGAAGCGCGGGTGCGCTTCTTCGGCATGCAGTCGGAGACATTGCCCTTCTATCAAATGGCCGATGGTCTGCTGCTGCCGACCCTCTACGATCCGTTCCCCAACGTCATCCTCGAGGCAATGGCCTGCGGTCTGCCGGTGATCACCACTACCGGCTGCGGCGGGGCGGAGTTTATCGTCGACGGCCACAATGGTTACGTCTGCGACGCTCTGGATATCCCGGCGCTACAGCAGGCGGTAATGGCCCTGCCCGCGCGCGCGCTGGGCTCCGCGCAAGGCGGTCACGCCCGCGAGCGCATTATGGCCTGCACCAGCGAGCGACTCTCAACCCAGCTGCTTTCTCTTTATCAGGATCTGGTGAAATAACGATGCGCATCTTATTTGTGATTGACGGTTTACCCGGCGGCGGCGCGGAAAAAGTGGTCCTGACCCTGGCGGCACAGTTCCTGCGCGACGGCGATCGGGTGTCGCTCATTTCGCTGCGCGATGTCTGCGAGTACCCATTGCCCGAGGGGCTCGACTACCAGGTAGTTGCCGATCGCTGCCGTAAACCGTGGCGCAAGCTGACCGAGCTGTCCCGCCGCGCCCGCCAGCTGGATGCCGCAGTCGTGCGGGCCGAACAGCAGGGGCAATTTGACCTTGTGCTCTCCAACCTGCACAAAACCGACCGCATCGTCGCCCGCAGCCGGGCGCTGCGCGAGCGTAACGTCTGGTTCTGTCTGCACGGCGTATTCTCTGCCTCCTATCTCGGGCACCGCACCGGCTTTGACCGCTGGATGAAGCAGCAGAAAATTAAGCGAATTTATCAGGGTCGCAACGTGGTGACGGTTTCCGACGCGGTGGGGCGAGATCTGGTGGAAGAGTTTGCCCTGCGCCCGGCACAGCTGAAAACCATCTACAATCCCTTCGATATCACTGCCCTGCGCGCCGAGGCGGAAGCCGATAGCGAGCGCCCGGACGGTGACTACCTGATTCACGTCGGTCGCTTCCATCCGGGCAAACGCCATGACCGCCTGCTTGAAGCCTATGCGCAGAGCGGCATCGACGCACCGCTGGTGCTGCTAGGCCAGGGAAAACCGGAGCAAGAGCAGCGCCTGCGCCAGCTGGCAAAAACGCTGCACATTGACGATCGGGTGTGGTTCAAAGGTTTTCAGAAAAACCCCTTACCGTGGATCAAAGGCGCACGGATGCTGGTTTTGAGCTCCGATAGCGAAGGATTCGGCAATGTGGTGGTGGAGGCGCTGCTGTTACATACCCCTGTCGCCAGCACCCGCTGCCCCGGCGGCGTCACCGAGATCCTCACCGGCGAACTTGCCCGCGGTCTGGCGGATCTGACCAGTCCGGCGCTGGCTCAGACGATGCAAAGCATTTACCATAACCCGCCGGCCATCGACGATGCCGCGCTGGAAAAATTCAGCGTCATATCCATTTGTCAGCAGTACCGTCAGCTGCAGCGCACCTGACGCCGTTAGTTAACCAGGATCGAAGATTTATGAGTCAAACGCCTTTATTGAGCATCGTGGCTGCCGTCTACAACGGTGAGAAATTTCTAGCGCAATTCTTTGAGTGCATTGAACAGCAGCAGCTGGACAGCTATGAACTGATCCTGGTGAACGATGGTTCGACAGACAACAGCCTGGCGGTGATCGCCGAATGGCAGGAGCGGCTGCAGAACGTCCAGGTGCTGGAGCAGGAAAACCAGGGCGTCTCGGTCGCGCGCAATACCGGCCTCGCCGCCGCCAGCGGCAAATATCTCGCGTTTCCGGATATCGACGACAAACTCTATCCGGGCATGTATCGCACGCTGCTGGAGATGGCCGAGAAAGAACATCTCGATATCGCTACCTGCAACGGCACCTATGTGTACGAAAAGCGCCGCGAGAGCCACCCGATCTTCCCACTGGATCGCCTGCCCTCGACGGATGTGCTGCCGGGCCATGTCTGGCTTAAGCAGGCCCTGGACTCGCGGAAGTTTCTGCACGTCACCTGGCTTAATATTTATCGTCACGACTTTATCCGCCAGCATCACTTCCATTTCGAGCCTGGCCTGCGCCATCAGGATATCCCATGGACCACAGAAGCCCTGCTGGCCGCGGAGCGCGTGCAGTACACCAGTCAGCAGTTCTATGATTACTACATTCACTCTGAGTCGGTGTCGCATAAGCCGGACAACGACGACACGCTGATGCGTTCGGCGCGCCACTATATGAAGATTCTGGAGATGCTGGAGGCGATTAACCAGCGCTACCCGGATAAAGTACGCCATATCGCCGCCTGTCGCTGGCAGATAGCCAAAGAAGGCCTGGGAATCATCCATACCTTCGATAGCATGAAAGATGAGTCCAAAAAGCATGTTATTATTAACGAATTCTTCGACCGCGGTATCTGGCGGTTAATCTGGAAAAACGCCTGTACTTTCCGTTTACGCTGGCGCCTGGGACGCCGTTATCTGCGTATTAAGCGTTATCGCCACGCGGGATAGACCAAAAACCCGCTGTTTCCGCCAAAGAGATAGCTTTACGCGGGCTAAATGCTTAGAATTTGCCCGCCAAAACAGAGAACGGATAAATAGTTTGGAATTGCTTTATACCACCCTACTTTACCTTATTCAGCCGCTGGTGTGGCTGCGGCTGCTGCTGCGCAGTCGTAAGGCTCCTGCCTATCGCAAACGCTGGGCGGAACGCTATGGCTTCTGTCAGAACAAGGTAGAGCCGGATGGCATTCTGCTGCACTCCGTTTCCGTCGGCGAGACCTTAGCCGCCATTCCGCTGGTCCGCGCCCTGCGCCACCGCTACCCTTCTCTGCCGATCACCGTCACCACCATGACGCCGACCGGCTCCGAGCGCGCCATGTCGGCGTTTGGCAAAGATGTTCATCACGTCTATCTGCCCTACGATCTGCCCGGTGCCATGAACCGCTTCCTGAACACCGTTCAGCCGAAGCTGGTGATCGTTATGGAGACCGAGCTGTGGCCGAATATGGTGGCCGCGCTGCATAAGCGTAAGATCCCGCTGGTGATCGCCAACGCGCGCCTGTCCGAACGTTCCGCCAAAGGCTATGCCAAACTGGGCGGCTTTATGCGCCGCCTGTTGAGCCGCATTACGCTTATCGCCGCGCAGAATGAAGAAGATGGTAACCGCTTCCTCTCCCTGGGGCTGAAGCGCAACCAGCTGGCGGTCACCGGCAGCCTGAAATTCGATATCTCCGTCACGCCAGAGCTGGCGGCCCGGGCGGTGACGCTGCGTCGGCAATGGGCACCGCACCGCAAGGTCTGGATTGCCACCAGCACCCACGACGGTGAAGAACAAATCATCCTCCAGGCGCATAAAAAACTGCTGGAGGCTTTCCCGAACCTGCTGCTGATCCTTGTTCCCCGCCATCCGGAGCGCTTCCCTGACGCCCGTGAGATGGTACAAAAGGCTGGGATGAGCTTTACTCTGCGCAGCACCGGCGAGATCCCCTCCTCCAGTACCCAGGTAGTCATTGGCGATACCATGGGCGAGCTGATGCTGCTCTACGGCATTGCCGACCTCGCCTTCGTCGGCGGCAGCCTGGTGGAGCGCGGCGGCCATAACCCGCTCGAGCCGGCGGCGCACGCCATTCCGGTGCTGATGGGGCCGCATACCTTCAATTTCAAAGATATCTGCGCCAAGCTGCAGCAGGACGATGGCCTGATCACCGTCACCGACGCGAACTCGCTGGTCAAAGAGGTTTCCACGCTCCTGACCGATGAAGATTACCGCCTGTGGTATGGCCGTCACGCGGTGGAAGTGCTGCACCAGAACCAGGGCGCGCTGTCGCGTCTGCTACAGTTACTGCAACCTTACCTGCCGCAGCGGAGTCATTAATGTCGAACCGGCTTTCCGTGGTGATGATCGCTAAAAACGCCGCCGACCTGCTGCCGGATTGTCTGGGCTCCGTTAGCTGGGCGGATGAAATTATCGTCCTCGACTCCGGCAGCACCGACAACACCGTTGAGCTGGCCCGCCGCCTCGGCGCCCAGGTCTATACCCATACCGACTGGCGAGGCTATGGCATTCAGCGCCAGCGCGCGCAGGATTACGCCACCGGTGACTGGGTGTTGATGATCGATACCGATGAGCGCGTCACGCCAGAACTCAGGCAGGCTATTCTTAAGGTACTGGACGCCCCCCAGCGCGGCGCCATCTACAGCATCGCCCGCCGTAACTATTTTCTCGGACGCTTTATGCGCCACAGCGGTTGGTATCCCGATCGCGTCCTGCGCCTGTACGAACGCGCCCGTTACCGCTATAACGATAATCTGGTCCATGAATCGCTGGATAGCCTGGGCGCCGAGGTTATTCCGCTGACCGGCGATCTCCTGCACCTGACCTGCCGCGACTTCGCTGGCTTCCAGCAAAAACAGCTGGCGTATGCCGCCGCATGGGCGCTTGAGCGTCACCAGAAGGGCAAGAAGACCTCGATGGCAGGGATTTTCAGCCATACGCTGGGCGCGTTCCTCAAGACGTTGCTATTGCGCGGTGGGGTGCTGGACGGTAAACAGGGATGGTTACTGGCGATGGTCAACGCGCAGTATACGTTTACGAAATATACCGAGCTGTGGGCGCTGAGCCACGGCTACTCGGAGAAAGAGTCATCATGAGCACAAAAGCGATCTATCCGGGTACCTTCGACCCCATCACCAACGGTCATATCGATATTGTCACCCGCGCGGCAAGTATGTTCGATAAAGTGGTGCTGGCTATCGCCGCCAGCCCGAGTAAAAAGCCGATGTTCAGCCTTGATGAGCGCATTGCGCTGGCAGAGCAGGCGACGGCCCACCTGGTGAACGTGGAGGTTATCGGCTTCAGTGATTTAATGGCCAATTTCGCGCGCGCGCAGCAGGCCAATATCCTGATCCGCGGCCTGCGGGCGGTGGCGGATTTCGAGTATGAGATGCAGCTGGCTCATATGAACCGCCACCTGATGCCCACCCTTGAGAGCGTGTTTCTGATGCCGTGCAAAGAGTGGTCGTTTATCTCTTCCTCACTGGTGAAGGAAGTGGCGCGCCACCAGGGCGACGTTTCTCACTTTCTGCCAGCTAATGTGCATCAGGCGCTGTTGAATAAGCTGAAGTAACGCATCTGCCGGGACATGAGCCACGTCGGCTGGCGCAGCACTACGCCGCTGGGCCATTCACACCGGCTCTGTCCCGGTCTTTGTGCCAGATGGCGCTACGCTGACCTGGCCTACAAACGCCCCCGGCCCACCAGATGCGCACCCGCAGGCCCGCTGACCTGGCCGACAAACATTCCTGTTCCTGAGACTACTTCTGGCACTGACGGCAATAAAAGGTCGCCCGCTGGGCATGTTTGGTCCCGACGACCGGCGTGCCGCAGATCCGGCAGGGTTCGCCCTTGCGGCCATAGACCTGTAGCTCCTGGGCGAAATAGCCCGGCTTGCCATCGCTTTGCAGGAAATCCTTTAACGTGGTGCCGCCCTGCTCTATCGAACGCAGCAGGACCAGCTTAATCACCTTCACCAGCTGCTCACACTCTTCCCGCGACAGCGAGGACGCCAGCCGGTCAGGATGGATCCCGGCGGAGAACAGCGATTCACTGGCGTAGATATTCCCCACGCCCACCACCAGCTTGTTATCCATCAGCCAGGGTTTGATCGCGGTTTTCTTCTTCGCGCATTTTTGCTGGAGATAGTCGGCGTTGAACGCGTCGCTGAGCGGCTCCGGGCCAAGATGGGCCAGTACCGGATGGCCTTCCAGCGTTCTGGTCCACAACCAGGCGCCAAAGCGGCGTGGATCGGTGTAGCGCAACACTTTGCCGTTACTCATGACCAGGTCAACGTGATCGTGTTTTTCAGCAGGCAGCTCTTCGCTCAGGATGCGCAGGCTCCCCGACATCCCAAGATGGACGATGATCCAGCCGTCCGGCAGCTCCAGAAGCAGGTATTTGGCGCGGCGACGCACGCTGAGAACCGGAACGTCGCTCAGGCGATAAATCTCTTCGGAAACCGGCCAGCGCAGCCGTCCGTTGCGCACGACAGCGTGCAGAATGGTTGCGCCAACCAGGTGCGGCTCGATGCCGCGGCGGCTGGTTTCAACCTCTGGTAATTCAGGCATGATTTTCCTCCGTTTACCCGACGTATTGTGCTTCACGGACAGGTGACTGAAAAGGGAGTATGTGAAAGCAATATGGGGGAGTTTTAAAAACAAAAAACCCCGCCGAAGCGGGGTTTTTATACAAGGAGGCTAAAATTATTTGATTTTAGCTTCTTTGTAGATAACGTGCTGACGTACAACCGGATCGTACTTTTTCAGTTCCATTTTTTCCGGTTTGGTACGTTTGTTCTTCGTGGTGGTGTAGAAGTGACCAGTACCAGCGGAAGAAACCAGCTTGATTTTCTCACGAATACCTTTAGCCATGATTTATTTCCTCTAAGTACTTAGTACTTTTCGCCACGGGCACGCAGTTCAGCCAGAACTGTATCGATGCCTTTCTTATCGATTACACGCATACCTTTAGCAGATACGCGCAGGGTGACAAAACGCTTCTCGCTCTCAACCCAGAAACGGTGAGAGTGCAGGTTCGGCAGGAAACGGCGTTTAGTCGCGTTCAGTGCGTGGGAACGGTTGTTACCGGTCACCGGACGCTTGCCAGTAACTTGGCAGACTCGGGACATGTCTATTCTCCAAAAATCAAATTAGCTCGAGCTTCGTATGGGGTATTGGCGCCTCGTCAGGCTTTACAGCCTGGTCATCGCAGTTCAATGTGAACTCTCGACTGCCAGGCCCAAATGCCAAACCCGAGATTCTCAAAGGTGGCGTAGTATACGCTGACTCGGCGATGTGCTCAAGTCCCGAACAGACAAAGATCCCGAAGGATCGCCAGTTCGGGGCTAAATCCAGCCACGTTCGGCAAAAGATACATACGCACCGCGGCCGATAACCAGATGGTCAAGCACGCGTATCTCCATGAATCTACAACATTTTATCACCCTTTCGGTAATCAGTCTGTCGGCCTGACTTGGCTCCGGGCTACCGGAGGGATGATTATGCGCAAGGATCACGGCGGCGGCATTCACTTTGATGGCTTCGCGTACAATTTCTCGCGGATGCACCTCAACGTGGCTAAGAGTACCAGAAAAAAGACGACTATGTTTCAACACCCGGTTCTGATTATCTAAAAAGATCACCATAAAGATCTCGCGCTCCTCTTCCGTCAGCTGGCTTTGTAAAAACTCGCGCGTCATCGAGGGGGTGACCAGCGCGGCCTCCTCGACCAGCTGCGAGCTAAAATAGCGTCGCGCCAGCTCGGCAATGCCCTTCAGTTGCGCATATTTCGCCAGCCCCAGTCCGTCCACAGCAATCAGTTGCGCTTTATCAGCGGAAAGCAGAGCGTAGAGTGAGCCAAAACGCTGTAGTAACGCCTGGGCATAGCTGAGCACATCCTGACGACGCGTGCCGACGCGCAGAAACAGCGCCAGCAGCTCAACATCCGTTAGCGTTTCGATGCCGTATTGCAGCATCTTCTCCCGTGGCATCAGATTTTCCATTCCGTCCATGCGCCCTCCTGGGTGAATCAGCCTATCCTGGCACAGCCTGACGGCGCTGCCGACCCGCCGATTTTCACCCTGCGTAGCCGCTCGCAAAGTGAATGCCCGGCAGAGGCACGACGGCGGCAGGATTGTGATAAGATGCGCGGATTCTGGTCTACGGCAACAGGAAGACATCATGATGACTCTGGCGGGTAAAAAAATCGTCCTGGGCGTCAGCGGCGGCATCGCGGCGTATAAAACCCCGGAACTGGTGCGCCGGCTGCGTGAACGCGGCGCGGAAGTGCGTGTCGCGATGACGGAGGCGGCAAAAGCGTTCATCACCCCACTCAGCCTGCAGGCGGTATCCGGCTATCCGGTTTCCGACAGCCTGCTCGATCCGGCGGCGGAAGCGGCAATGGGCCATATTGAGCTCGGTAAATGGGCCGACCTGGTGATCCTCGCCCCAGCGACCGCCGATTTAATCGCTCGCGTGGCGGCCGGCATGGCCAACGATCTGGTGTCGACGATCTGTCTTGCCACCCCATCCCCGGTTGCCGTGGTGCCCGCCATGAACCAGCAGATGTATCGCGCGCAGGCCACCCAGCATAATCTGCAGACGCTCGCTACCCGCGGGCTGCTGCTATGGGGACCAGACAGCGGTAGCCAGGCCTGCGGCGACGTCGGCCCGGGGAGAATGCTCGATCCGCTAACTATCGTAGACATGGCCGCGCAGCATTTCGCCTCCCCTGTCAAAGATTTGCAACATCTCAACCTCATGATTACCGCGGGCCCGACCCGTGAGCCATTGGATCCGGTGCGTTATATCACCAACCACAGCTCTGGCAAGATGGGCTTCGCGATTGCCGCCGCCGCAGCGCAGCGGGGCGCGAACGTGACCTTGATCAGCGGGCCGGTATCGCTACCGACCCCGCCGTTTGTGCAGCGCATTGATGTCACTACCGCGCTGGAGATGGAAGCGGCCGTCCAGGCTGGCGCCCAGCAGCAGCACATTTTTATTGGCTGCGCCGCGGTAGCGGATTACCGCGCCGCCGTCATCGCCGAAGATAAAATAAAAAAACAAGGTGATGAATTAACAATAAAAATGGTTAAAAACCCGGATATCGTGGCCGGGGTCGCGGCGCTAAAATCACATCGCCCCTACGTCGTTGGGTTTGCCGCCGAAACGAATAATGTGGAAGAATATGCGCGGCAAAAACGTGCCCGCAAGAACCTCGACCTGATTTGCGCCAACGATGTTTCCCAGCCTAATCAGGGCTTTAACAGCGACAGCAACGCACTACACCTTTTCTGGCAGGATGGGGAAAAGCGCTTACCACTTGAGCGCAAGGAACTCCTGGGCCAATTATTACTCGACGAGATCGTGACCCGTTATGATGAAAAAAATCGACGTTAAGATTCTGGACCCGCGTGTCGGCCAGCAATTTCCGCTGCCGACCTATGCCACCTCCGGCTCCGCCGGACTTGACCTGCGAGCCTGTCTCGACGACGCCGTAGAGCTGGCGCCGGGCGCAACCACGCTGTTGCCGACCGGCCTTGCGATTCATATCGCCGATCCCTCTCTGGCGGCGGTGATCCTGCCGCGCTCCGGCCTGGGTCATAAGCATGGCGTAGTCCTGGGCAACCTGGTGGGCCTTATCGACTCCGATTACCAGGGGCAGCTGATGGTGTCCGTCTGGAACCGCGGTCAGCAGAGCTTTATTATCGAGCCGGGCGAACGCATCGCACAGATGGTCTTTGTGCCGGTCGTTCAGGCGGAATTTAACCTGGTGGAATCCTTCGATGCCACCGACCGCGGCGAAGGCGGCTTCGGTCACTCAGGGCGTAAATAAGCCCAGCAACACGGAATCTGCATCCCAACGCGCATAACGCAATAACATTACCGCAAGCCCTGGTTTGCGGTCGCGTTGTGGATGTCTGCCTGACAAGTGCTTATTTTCAGGGGTATTTTAAAACATGGCAGAAAAGCAAACTGCGAAACGGAATCGTCGCGAAGAAATACTTCAATCTCTGGCGCTGATGCTGGAATCCAGCGATGGTAGTCAGCGTATTACCACCGCGAAACTGGCGGCTTCCGTCGGCGTCTCTGAAGCCGCGCTGTATCGCCATTTTCCCAGCAAAACCCGCATGTTTGACAGCCTGATCGAGTTCATTGAAGACAGTCTGATTACGCGCATCAATTTGATTTTGAAAGATGAAAAGGACACCACCGCGCGCCTGCGCCTGATCGTTCTGTTGATTCTTGGCTTTGGCGAGCGTAATCCTGGGCTGACGCGTATCCTCACTGGGCACGCGCTGATGTTCGAACAGGACCGGCTTCAGGGTCGCATCAACCAGCTTTTTGAGCGCATCGAAGCGCAGCTACGCCAGGTAATGCGCGAGAAAAAAATGCGCGAAGGCGAAGGCTACACCCTCGACGAAACCCTGCTGGCCAGCCAGCTGCTGGCTTTCTGCGAGGGCATGCTGTCGCGCTTTGTGCGCAGCGAGTTCAAATATCGTCCGACGGATGATTTCGACGCCCGCTGGCCGCTGGTCGCCGCACAGCTGCAGTAAATCCTCACATGCAGCCGCCAGGCTGCATGATTCTCCTCGCAATCTGCGTAAGTTTGTCGCAAATCCCAAGGCCATTGGTTGAATTGCCCAATGCG
Source organism: Klebsiella sp. 28 (assembly GCF_018223905.1). Lineage (NCBI taxonomy): Bacteria > Pseudomonadati > Pseudomonadota > Gammaproteobacteria > Enterobacterales > Enterobacteriaceae > Klebsiella > Klebsiella sp. 28. Next base: position 24,780 of record NZ_JAGRQY010000023.1, on the reverse strand, counting down.
CGTTTCCGCTTTCCTTTCCTACTATCCAGCTTGCTGAACATTTCACCCTCCCCCAACACCACCCGACAAGGAGAGATTTGATGGCGACGTCACGGCGGGATTTACTGAAGATAGGCGGGTTGGCAACCGCATCGCTACTGGTCAGTCAAAAAAGCTTCGCAGCATGGGCCCCCTCTGAACGCTATCCGGACCCACGCATCGTGGCCGTCGATGATAGCTTTCGTCGCTATATGCTTGCCAGCGCAAAGGTCGAACGCATCGCCAGCGGCTTCCGCTGGGCGGAAGGCCCGGTCTGGTTCGGCGACATGCGAATGCTGCTGTGGAGCGACATTCCGAATAACGCCATCATGCGCTGGGATGAAGTCAGCGGAGAAACCAGCATCTTTCGCTACCCGGCCAATTATAGCAATGGTCACGCCCGCGACAGACAGGGGCGCTTAATCAGTTGCGAGCACGACACCCGCCGCATTACGCGTACCGAATACGATGGGTCTGTTACCGTACTGGCCGATAGCTACCAGGGTCATCGCCTCAATTCTCCAAACGATATCGTTGTGAAGTCAGACGGCACCATCTGGTTTACCGAACCGCCATTTGGCATCAGTGGTTTTTACGAAGGCCACAAAGCAACATCAGAATTGCCGCAAAACGTCTATTGTCTGGAGCCGGAAAGCCGCAAACTGAGCGTGGTACTGGGCGACGTAAAAGGGCCAAATGGTTTGTGTTTCTCGCCGGACGAAAAGACCTTATACGTGGTGGAAAGCCGGGCGACACCGAACCGCTTAATTCTGGCGTGGGATGTGGAAGGCAATACGCTGAAAAATAAACGGGTATATCTCGACTGTGGGAACGGTACCGCCGATGGGATCGCCTGCGACGCAGACGGCAATCTGTGGTGCGGATGGGGAAGCGGAAACGAAGAACTCGACGGCGTGCGGATCTTCAACCCACAGGGTAAGCATATCGGCACCATTAAACTGCCAGAGCGCTGCGCGAACTTGTGCTTTGGCGGCGAACAGCGCAATCGTCTGTTTATGGCGTCCAGCACGTCAATCTATTCGCTGTACGTCAATGCGCAGGGCGCTAAGCTGATATAGCGGAAATCCGGCAGCCGAGGCTGCCGGGCGCATCATCAGACGCCGTAGGCTTCACGATAGGCGCGAACTGACGCCAGGTGTTCCGCCATCTCCGGCTTTTCTTCCAGGTAAGCGATCAGCTCTTTCAGAGTGATGATTGAGATAACCTGGCAGCCGTAATCCCGCTCCACTTCCTGAATGGCGGAGATCTCGCCGCGGCCGCGTTCCTGACGATCCAGGGAGATCAGAACGCCCGCCAGCTGCGCGCCCTGGGCCTGGATAATCTCCATGGATTCGCGAATCGCCGTACCGGCGGTGATCACGTCATCCACCAGCATTACCCGGCCCTGCAGCGGGCTACCGACCAGATTGCCGCCTTCGCCATGGGTTTTTGCCTCTTTGCGGTTAAAGCAGTAAGGCAGATCGCGGTCATGATGCTCGGCTAACGCCACCGCGGTGGTGGTGGCGATTGGGATTCCTTTGTAGGCCGGGCCAAACAGCAGGTCAAACTCAATTCCGGAATCCACCAGCGCCTCGGCATAAAAACGGCCCAGCAGAGCCAGATCGCGCCCGGTGTTAAACAGGCCGGCGTTGAAGAAATAGGGGCTCTTGCGCCCGGATTTCAGCGTGAATTCGCCAAACTTAAGAACCTGCTTGCTAAGCGCAAACTCAATAAACTGGCGCTGATACGGCTTCATGGATTCGCTCCTTTGGTACTTTTCATCATTGTCAGACTGCGCGCTCCCCTTCGCAGGTGTGATGAAGGATAAAGCGCAAAAAAAAGGCGACTTCTCAGTCGCCTTAATCATTAATTTTCTAACGCCGCCTTCTGCGTCGTGATAATGGACTCGATCCCCCCTCGGGCTAACGCCAGGAGAGTGAGGAGTTCTTCATGGGTAAACGGCTCACCTTCCGCAGTGCCCTGCACCTCAATAATACGGCCATCTTCGGTCATCACCACGTTCATGTCGGTCTCCGCGGCGGAGTCTTCGATGTACTCCAGATCGCAGATGGCTTCGCCATTTACGATACCGACGGAGACCGCGGCCACCATCCCTTTCATCGGATTGGTTTTCAGCTTGCCGGCGGCGACCAGCTTATTCAGCGCATCGGCCAGCGCCACGCAGGCACCGGTAATGGAGGCGGTGCGGGTGCCGCCGTCGGCCTGCAGTACATCGCAGTCGAGAGTAATCGTGAATTCGCCCAGCGCTTTCAGGTCAACCGCTGCGCGCAGCGCACGGGCAATCAGGCGCTGAATTTCCATCGTCCGGCCGCCCTGCTTGCCTTTTGCCGCTTCACGCGCGTTACGCGTGTGCGTAGAACGCGGCAGCATGCCGTATTCAGCGGTGATCCAGCCCTGGCCCTGGCCTTTCAGGAAACGCGGAACGCCTTCGTCAATAGAGGCAGTGCACAGCACTTTGGTATCACCGAATTCGACCAGCACGGAGCCTTCAGCGTGTTTTGTGTAATTACGGGTCAGGGTGACGGGACGCACCTGATTAGCGCTACGGCCTGCTGGACGCATGATAGAAATCTCCGGCTTGAAACGAATGTGAGGGCGCATTATACGAATTTCATGGCAAAAAGCCTATGCCCACTCCAGCCGGACGCGCCGATAATGTCAGTCCAGCGTTTTACGATAAGATTTCAACCCCACGCCAATGACAATCACCGCCAGGCCTATCAGCGGCAAGAGGTCAGGCAACAATGCCGTTGCTGAATAGCCTTTCAGCATAATGCCCTTAACCAGGCGGATGAAGTAGGTCAGCGGTAAACAGGAGCCAATGGCTTTCGCCCAGTCTGGCATACTAATAAAGGGGCTGACAAATCCGGACAGCATAAGTGAAGGGATGAAATAAAATGACGACATTTGCAGCGCCTGCAGCTGGTTTTGTGCTAAGCCAGAAATACCGATACCAATTGACAGACAAAGAAAGACATAAATTAACAGCACAAAAAATAGTAGGAAGACGCTACCGTGAAGGGGGATATCGAACAACAAAACGGCGGCAATCAGGATTAACGTCGCCTGAAACAGACCAATGATAACAAAAGGCGTTATTTTCCCAATAATGACCTCAAGCCCGGACAACGGAGAGACCAGTAAATTTTCTAACGCCCCGTTTTCTCGCTCGCGGGTAATAGACAGGGCGGTCATCAGGATTAACGTTGTACTGAGTATAGACCCCATAATACCGGGAATAGTATTAAACTGGGTTATCCCCTCAGGGTTAAACATGCGATGAATGATAAGCTCGAAATCATCCTCTTTTTGCACCACACGCATGTCGCCCGGCAAATCGTGCTGAAACATCGACTTCACCACCTGCACAAGGGCGCTGAGCGCATTCCCCGTGGTGATCGGATCGATGGCATCCCCCTGAATTAATAGTTGTGGCTTTTCTCCACGCAGTAACTTGCGCGTAAACCCCTCAGGGATCGTCACGATAAAAGTGACATCCCCCCGCACAAAGGCTTTCTGCGCCGCCTCTTCTGAATCGACAGGAATCATCGAAAAATACCCGGTATTTTGCGCTTCCGTCACAAAGATTTGACTCATGCGTTCGGTATCATAATTTAGTAAGGCGGTCGGAAGATTATGCGGATCCATATTGATGGCATAGCCAAGAATGATCAGCTGAAAAAGAGGTGTCAGGAGCACCATACTGATGCTGACTTTATCACGGCGTAGCTCGTGAATTTCCTTAATAACCACGCCAATCCACCGCGTAATGGAGAAGCTAAAATTAATTTTTTTCACAATTATTTTTCATCAAGTAGGTAAATGCATCTTCCAGATTGGTATCCACCTTACAGAACTCATAACCCTGTTGCGTAAAGGCAAAAAGCGCGGATTTTAACTTCGCTTCATCTCTGGATGTAATATAAAGCTGATTGCCAAAAATGACCGTTTGCTCAATATCCGGCAAGCGCTGTAGCTGGCTTTCAAGCAGCGTCAGACCGGCGCCGCTGGTTCGCATGGTGATCAAATTCTGGGAGGCGATAATCGACGCAATAGTGCCATTCGCCAGCAGCCGACCATAAGATAGATAGGCAACCTTATGGCAGCGCTCAGCCTCATCCATATAATGCGTGCTCACCAGTATCGAGATCCCCCGGTCAGAGAGCTGGTGCAGCATTTGCCAGAACTCTCGCCGCGCCTTGGGATCCACGCCAGCAGTCGGCTCATCCAGAAATAGCAAAACAGGTTCATGCAACATACAGGCGGCGAGGGCCATTCTTTGCTTCCAGCCCCCAGAAAGCTCCTTAGCCAGCTGGTGCTGTCGGGCAGTGAGGCCTAACTCAGAAAGCGCACGTTCAACCCGCTCTCTACGCCGATCGAGGCTATATAACCGCGCAATAAAAAGTAAGTTTTCCCGAATAGTTAAATTTCCCCACATTGAGAAATACTGGGTCATGTAGCCTATCTTTTTTTTTATTTTTTCCCGCTGCGTAAAGATATCCATACCCAGACAAGTACCTTCACCGGAATCCGGCGTAATCAAACCACACATCATTCGAATCGATGTCGTTTTTCCGCTACCGTTCGGACCGAGAAAACCATAGATCTCGCCTTTTGCTACCTGTAAAGAGAAATCCTTTACGACGTGATGCTCGCCAAAATGTTTATTGAGATTTTTTACATCAATACAAAGATTATTCATCGCCAATAATCTCCACATCAAACGGTTGGCCGATTTTCATCCGCCCTGCCTGCTGCAGCGCAGGGATAGCCTCCGCCATAAAAATGAGCTTCTCACGACGTTTCGTACTATAAATAACTGGAGGCGTAAACTCGGCCTCAGGGCTGATATAGTTAATAACGCCAGCAATGGGCTCAGCGCAACCATCGCATATAAGTTTTACCTTAGATCCGATTTTAAATTTACCGAGCTTCGCTTCGGGTATAAAGAAGCGTACTTTTATATTCTCAGGAGGTAACAGACTGATTATTGGTTTACCAGCAGAAGGGCGCTCCCCGGCACGATAAATAATATCGAAGACTTTAGCATTGACCGGAGAAACAATCGTCGTTTGCTGGACATCCCACAGCGCCTTATCCCGTTCGAGTTTTGCCGCGGCCACCATTGAGCGCTGCTTGCTAATCTCATCCTGCCGGGCAGGGAGTTGCCGTGCTTTGAGTTGATTAATTAACTCTTCAACCTGTGCGCCTTTTTGAGTTAATTCATCCCGGATATCCTCCCATTCCGCAAGCGATATGGCATGATTGGCGTAAAGATTACGATATCGCCCAAGCTGCCGCTTTACCTGGGATTCTGCCGATTGTGCTTTTTTAATCTGCGAACGTATAATATCCAGCTCTTCAGGCCGTTCTCCAGATTCCAGATTTCGTAATAGAGCGCTCTCTGCTGATAGTTTTTCCTCAGCGCGTAGGAAAATATTTTGCGCATCGAAGGACTCAATCTTCACTAACTCCTGTCCTGCGGCGACGTTATCTCCTTTATTGATCAAGATCCGTTCTATTTTTTCATTACCAGAATATGAAAGGTATACAAATTCTCCATGTGAATAACCGGATAACATGTTATCTGGTTTGTTATCACACCCGGTGAGTATCAGCACCGATATCAGTATAATAAATACATTTATTGGCTTTCGCATTAAAACGCATCCATACGCATATCATTTCCCTTATCACTACGGTCTGGATTGAGGCACGCTCGCTCCAGGACCGGACAATCATCGTCAGTTTAATCTCTTAAATAATGCTTAACGTAGCTTTCATTCAATTTATCTATAGAGCTCAGATTTAACCCAGCTATCGAATTAAAAGAATCATCTTTTGTGAATGCAAGAATCGACGATCCGCCCGGGGAGAACCATTTAGCACTCTGTTTAAAAGGCCAGGGAAGTTCATAACCTTCTTCTCTCAGCAGGTGATTAAGCATGCTCCAGTCTGCTCTAAAATCTTCGCCACAAAATGGAGTATCATCCTGTACATTTTCGGCAGTGAACAATGCTATCGGCGTACAAAAATCAGCTGTCGAGGAAAAGTATATATTATAGAAACTGATGATGAGTTTCTGTACTTTTTCAGGAAAAGTTCCAGGAATGGTCAGCACACCCAGCAAGTATTTATAGTCCGGATATCTTTTTATAAAGTCAAATATCCCTTGCCATAAATAATCAAGCACCTTACTTTTTTGATAAGGTTTCTGAATAAAGCCGCGGCCAATTTCCACACACTTCTCTAAACAGGAATAGGCATTATCATGGTATTTAAACAAGCTGTTGCTATAGAGGCCTGTTACACCATGTTGGGCCAGCTGCTCGCCAACGGGCATAACACGATATGCTCCCAGGATTTCCACATCAGAAGGATCCCACAAAATGATATGATAATAACTTTCATCAAAAACATCGTTATCTCGGTCGTTACCAGTTCCGGCACCAATATCGCGATAACAGCGTTCGCGTAAGCGCCCTAACTCATCAATAATAGGTGAGGTTCGGTTAGTATTACAGCGATATATCACTAGTTTTCTACCGTCTTCAAACTGCCTTAATATTTCGCACTCCTCTATTGCGCTAATTAGCTCCTTTTTACCTGGTTCTAATTCTTGCGGCGCAATCGTATCTAACATAGCCGGGCCATTCTTCGCTATACTCTGGAGGTGCGTCAAACATACATTTGCCGCGGCAGAAAGATCTTTATTGTATTCTTTAAACGAGGATAAGGCTATTTGCTGTCCTATATTGATTTTCATGGTCTTGCCATGATGGCGGAGAGCTTCACGAATAACCATCATATTCGACAGTTGCCGCCAGAATGTTGCAGTAAGATAATAAATCTTACTGTTTGCTCCCGTAATATGAATTGGTACCAATGCTGCATTATTTCTCATAGCAAGCTGTAAAAAACCGGGGTTCCACTTATGCTCCTGTAACCCGGAAAGAGACCAGTTAGCCAGCTTACCCGCAGGACATATAATCAATACGCCTCCTTTTCGCAGGTGATCGTTCATCTCGCGGAATTTTTTATGGCTCATCTTACCGGCCATATTCTCAATTCCAATGGTAAGTTCCGATACCTGGGGGAATATAATTGGCAAAACGTGATTAGCTATTATTTTTATATCACTCCTGACTCGGGAGACCGTATGTATTAAGCTAAGTCCATCGATAACCGTCGGATGATTTGAAATAACAACCGTAGCCCCATGCCCAGGTATGTTGTTAAGTTGGTGGTGTTCGCTTTCACATTTCAACTCAAGGAGTTCAACAACTGCATTAACCCACTCGACCCCACTTTTATTAACGAGTCGCTCGTTATATATTAAGCGAGAAAATACCTTATTGCCAAATGCCGTCCTGAACAGCCATTTTTTCCAAAAAGGTATGGTTGTATTTGGAAAAAATTCCCTTACGACTCTGTCAAAGATAGCGTCCATATTAAAATCCTTTTTATAGAACTCATCTTAAACGACTATACTAGCGTTCTTTCAGTCGGACAATACCGCATAAAACTTAAAAAGGCCAAAACAAAACAATTAGATATAATTAATACAACAGTATTCTCACCATAAATACAACCACCAAAGTTTTAATAAATTTATAGTAATCAATGCAAAAAAAACATACATAATGCTTAAAGGTAATACCCTATCTCATTTCTGGTGGTTATACTTCCTAAAACTCACAGAATAGTTTTTCTGGCGGTATATGCATTTGTACAAAGGCATCCGAATTCCATGCCCGCATCTAATATCAGAAAATATTAACTACGGATTCCCATAATATATAACCCCACCTACAGCCCCTGGCGAAAATAACTTTGCGGCTATATCCGTTAAAACAATCGTCCTTGAAGTATTTCATCACTATTCCTGTTAAGTCACCGCCCGCACGGCTATAATCCTTGCATTCATTATTACGAAAACAGGAACGCCTATGATCCGCAGTATGACCGCCTATGCCCGCCGTGAAATCAAGGGTGACTGGGGTAGCGCCGCATGGGAGCTGCGCTCGGTAAACCAGCGCTATCTGGAAACGTACTTCCGCCTGCCGGAGCAGTTCCGTAGTCTGGAGCCCGTGGTACGCGAGCGCATTCGCGCCCGCTTGACTCGCGGTAAAGTCGAATGCACCTTGCGTTTTGAACAAGATCCCAGCGCTCAGGGTGAACTCATCCTCAACGAAAAGCTGGCTAAACAGCTGGTAAACGCTGCCAACTGGGTGAAAATGCAGAGCGATGAAGGGGAAATCAACCCGGTTGATATCCTGCGCTGGCCGGGCGTGATGGCCGCCAAAGAGCAGGATCTCGACGCCATCGCCGCCGACATTCTGGCCGCTCTTGACGGCGCGCTGGACGACTTCATCGTCGCCCGCGAAACGGAAGGCCAGGCCCTGAAAGCGCTTATCGAGCAGCGGCTTGAAGGCGTGAGCGGCGAAGTGGCGAAAGTTCGCGCTCATATGCCGGAAATTCTCCAGTGGCAGCGCGAGCGCCTGGTCGCGAAGCTGGAAGATGCCGAAGTACAGCTGGAAAATAACCGCCTTGAGCAAGAGCTGGTGCTGATGGCGCAGCGTATCGACGTTGCCGAAGAACTGGACCGTCTCGAAGCGCACGTTAAAGAGACCTATAACATTCTGAAGAAGAAAGAAGCTGTGGGTCGCCGTCTCGACTTTATGATGCAGGAGTTCAACCGTGAATCGAACACCCTGGCGTCAAAATCGATTAACGCCGAGGTGACCAACTCCGCGATTGAGCTGAAGGTACTCATCGAGCAAATGCGCGAGCAAATCCAGAATATCGAGTAACGCTTTCTCGTTTGTTAATGTATTTCGGTATCCAGGGCCATGATAAATCATGGCCTTTTTATTTATCTCTCTCACGGGCGAATGATAAGAATCTACTTATAAAAAATAGTCGTCCAGTTTTCGGTTGTGGCAAATAAGCACAACGCGGCACAGTCAGGAAAACACTACCGCGAGAGAAAAGAATGGACTTTAATGCGCTTCACCAGCAAAACCAACCTTTGTTGCTTGCCAATGTCTGGGATGCCAGCAGCGCTCAGGCTGCTCAGCAGGCTGGTTATCAGGCGCTGGGATCCTCCAGCGCTGCTATCGCCGCAATGTTAGGGTATGAAGATGGCGAAGAGATGAGTTTTGACGAGCTGTTTTATGTCGTCTCACGCATCAAAACCGTTAGCGAACTGCCGTTAAGCGTCGATTTAGAGGCGGGCTACGGCGCGACAACCAGCCACATCATTGACAATATCCGGCGTCTGGCGCATCTCGGCGTGAGTGGAATAAATCTCGAGGATAGTCATGTGGTGGATGGTACGCGTCGTCTTGACGATGCGGAGCGCTTTGCCGTCAAACTGCAGGAAATAACCCGCGCCTGTCCCGGTCTGTTTGTTAATGTCCGCACCGATACCTTTCTTCTCAACGTACAAGATGCGCTGGTTCAGACGCTCTATCGCGGTCAACTCTACGCCAAACACGGCGCATGCGGTTTTTTTGTGCCTTGCGTCACCCGCGCGGAGGATATTATCGCCATCGTTCACCACGTGCGTTTACCCTTAAACGTAATGTGTATGCCTGAGCTGGCTGACTTCAGCACCTTATCGACACTGGGCGTAAAACGAATTTCGATGGGCAATTTTATTTATGCTGCGACGCAGGCCAGACTGAAAGACTTATTATGTCAGGTGCAAACCCAACACTCTTTCTCAGGTGTTTTTTGACCATGAAAATTACCGACAGCATGCAGTGCGATATCTGGTATCAGGCGCTGCTTGAACGCGCGGTGGAATTCACCGGCGTTTTTTTCGTCGGCGTGAAAACCACCGGCGTATTTTGTATCTCGGTCTGTCGGGCGCGAAAACCCCGGCGGGAAAACGTCGAATTTTATAATGACTTTAAATCCGCGCTGGATGCCGGCTTCCGGCCATGCAAAGTCTGTCGCCCGACGGAGAATGCCCGGACGGCCCCCGCCTTTGTTGAACAAGCGCTCCGCCTGCTGCGAGAAGCTCCAAAGGTCCGCCTCAGCGATAGCGAGCTACGTCAACACGATATTAGCCCGGAACGCGTTCGCCGCTGGTTCCTGCAAAACCACGGGATCACCTTTCAGGCTTTTCAACGGATGCAGCGTTTGAATATGGCGCTTCAGGAATTAAAAGCAGGCCGCTCAACTACCGATGTCGCTTTCGATAGCGGTTACGAGTCCTTAAGCGGCTTCGGCTATACCTGCAAAAAATTGACCGGTTTCGCACCCAGCGCACAACGCCAGGTTGTTTTAATTCATCGTTTTACCACCCCGTTAGGGCCAATGTTTGTTTGTGCAACGCAACGGGGAATTTGTCTGCTGGAGTTTGTCGACAGACGAGCGCTGGAGTCAGAATTCAGCGACCTGCAGCGGCGGTTCAACGCCAGCATCATCGCAGGTGAAAATGCCCACACCAGGCAGGCGCAACAGGAAATAACGGAGTATTTCGCCGGACAGCGTCAATCGTTCGAGGTGGCGCTTGATGCCCCTGGCAGCGAGTTCCAGCGAGCGGTCTGGCGCCGTTTACAGCACGTTAGCTTCGGTGAGACGACGCATTATCAATCGATTGCGATGGAGATAGGTAAACCAACGGCCACGCGCGCGGTGGCTGCTGCAAACGGCGCTAACCGCGTCGCGATTATCATCCCGTGCCATCGAATTATCGGCAAAGATGGTTCGATGACCGGTTACGGCGGCGGCATTGCACGAAAAATATGGCTTATTAACCATGAGGCAACCATCAGGAAAAAACGCGGCTGATTTTACTTTCAGGATCAACGGGCCCCTCCCTGGCTTTCACCGCGGCTCGGTAAGCCTATTTTTTATCCAGCACCCGGCAGGTTAAAAACGCCCCTGCCGCGCACAGCAGCGCCGGAGCCAGATAGCTGTGATCCATGTGGGTAAACTCCATCACCAGCGCCACTGCGGTCAACGGCATCTGCATGGAGGCGGCGAGAAACGCGGCCGCCCCCACCACAGCGAAGCTGCTTTTATCTCCGCCAGGGAAGCCGAGCTGCCAGAGCGCGCAGAGCAGCAGGCTGACCAATCCGCCCACCGCCAGCCCTGGGGTTAACAATCCACCCTCCGCGCCGCCGCGCAGCACCGCCAGAATCACCACCATCTTCAATACTAACAGGACAGCGACCATGGAGAGAGGCAGCCCGTCGCTGAGCGCCAGCTGCATTGGACCCTTGCCATTGCCCGGAAGCTCGGGGAAATAAAGACTCAGGATGGCAAGAAGAGAAAACCCCAGCAGACAGAACACCGGCATCTGCCAGTTACTTCGCGCGCGTGAACGCGCCGCGCTGGTCGCTTTGCGAAAGAGCCAGGCGCCGGTGCCAAGAATCGGGCCCGCCAGAATCGCCCACCAGAGAAAGGTGTGCGGAAGTGCGCTGGAAACAAAATGGTATTGCGATTCATCCCCTAACCCCAGGGTGGCCGTCCAGGCGGCAATCGCCGAGGTCATCATCGCCGCCAGCGTTTTTTCCCAGCTAAACGACAGCAGCATGACCTCAAGGCTGAACAACGCCCCGGCCAGCGGGACGTTATAGACCGCCGCCAGACCTGCGCCCGCCCCACAGGCAATCAGCGTGCGGGTTTCATCTTCCAGCAGGCGCAGCTTACGCGCCACCATCCCCGCCCCCAGCGCGCCCATTTCCCGGGGCGCCACCTCGCGGCCAAGCGGGGAGCCCAGCGCTACGGTGACGATCTGCAGCAGCGCGTGGATCGTCGTGGTGCCCGCGGGCATGGGTGCGCAGGGGTTGGCCACCGCCGCCGCAATAGAAACCCGCCTCCGCCCGTAGCGACCAAGCAGCCACCAGCCAAATCCGGCGACGGCGCCGCCGGCCACGATTGCCACGATGCGGCGTGGCCAGGACGACTCCGTGACGCCCTGTAAAAATGACACCGAACCGACGATCTGCCCGTAACTGTAACCAAAAGCCAGGTGCTGAATCGCGTGTAAAATTAGTGCCAAAACCATGCCGGACAGACCGGCCAGAATCCCGGTTAATACCACGGCTATCAGGCGGATCAGATGATTTTTATTCCCGGCGGCGACGCTCATTTTCTCAGGCCTTGAAAAGGAAAAATAAAAGAATAAAGGACGAGACTTAAACATTGCGTAATCATAGTGTTTTCGATAGTGATACCCATCGCTTCACTTAGCATTACTTTTTCTAATCAATAAAAATCCCTAAAAAATCAATAAACCTTTAAATCAAGCCATCACAGATACTATTTCCATTAATTTTTCCTGGCGTAAATGATTCGCTTTAGAAAATCTCAATCGTGATCCTGCGCACAAATCGTTAACCTGCCCGCCATTACCTGGGGGGATCTATGCTGCTTCATGTTCTGTATTTAATCGGTATCACCGCGGAAGCCATGACCGGCGCACTGGCTGCCGGGCGCCGGCGGATGGATACGTTTGGCGTCATCATTATCGCCACTGCGACCGCGCTGGGCGGGGGTTCCGTTCGCGATATCCTGCTGGGGCACTATCCTCTTGGTTGGGTGAAGCATCCCGAATATGTCATCATTGTCGCCGTCGCCGCCGTCCTCACGACCATTGCCGCTCCGGTGATGCCGCACCTTCGTCGGCTGTTTCTGGTGCTGGACGCGCTGGGGCTGATCGTGTTTTCTATCATCGGCGCGCAGATCGCCCTGGACATGGGCGAAGGCCCGGTTATCGCCTCTATTGCCGCCGTGATCACCGGTGTCTTCGGCGGCGTACTGCGCGATATGTTCTGCAAACGCATTCCGCTGGTCTTCCAGAAAGAGCTGTATGCCGGGATCTCCTTTGCCGCAGCCGTACTCTATATTGCTCTGCAACATTACGTCAGCAGCCACGATGTGGTGGTGCTGGCTACACTGCTGTTCGGCTTTACCGCCCGCATGCTGGCGCTGCGCTGGAAACTGGGGCTACCGGTCTTCCACTACACCCATGACGCCCACTAACCGCCTTAAAATCCGGGGATGCGCTGCCCGCTAAGCCATTGCGCCAGCGCCACCACGTCCTGATGGTGCAGGAAAGCCACCAGCTGGCGGGCTCTGATCTCCCCCACGCCCGGCAGCGTGCGCCATTGCGCTTCACTTTTTGCCGCCAGCAAATGCCAGTTCTCGCTTTCGAGCTGCGCCAGCGCCCCCTGCGGCACCGGGATCCCCATCGCCAGCACCCAGCGGATAAAAGGTCGTTTGCGAACGAGATCAAACTGATGCCAGAGGTGCTGCCCGCGGGCGGCGGAAATCCCTGGCACCGCCTGCAGCTGCTCAACGGTAAGCGCCAGCCAGGAAAAGATATGCGTCATTGGGTTTTGCTGCTGAATGACGCGCCATAAATTTTCCCCCACGCCATCGACATTCAGGGCGGACTTTGATGACAACCAGATCAGCCTGGAAAGAAACTGTTCGCTGCACTCAGGGGTGGCGAAATAGCAGGTTAGCGCATTAAATTTCGCCGGCGGCGGCGTCGGTTTATGGCGCTCGGCCGTCCGCCAGACGACGGCGTCGACCCGAGGAATACCCTGCCCTGCCAGACTGATCTGCAGCTGATCGCCAACCCCAATATCCAGCATCTGCCAGCGGGACACAGAGCCAACGTTAACCCGCTGCACGCGTTTATCATCCAGCCGCTGGGGCTCAAGCTCGGCCACCACGTTGAGTCTGCCGCTGCGGCCGGTACTGAAACGGATCGCCCGTACCTGCATCACCCGCGATGCCGGAGGATATTTCCAGGCTGCCAGCCACTCGCCCTTTCCGGGCGACCAGACTCGCCCCGGCGGCTCGCGTCCTTCGCGCACAATCACACCGTCGCTGACGAAGGGCAGCGGCGAGCGATACCAGCGCTGGCGCCACTGCGCCACCTGCTCGATGCGCGACACCGGATGGGTATATTGTCCGCTGTACTTAAACCCCGCCTGCGCCAGCAGCTGCTGACGACGGCGCATATCGGACGGACCGTCTGGCCAGGCCCAGATAAAGACGTCCAGTTGGCTGAGCGCCGCCGCCGCGTCGGCTCGCATCATCAACCCGGCGACTTTCGCCCGCGCATTCATCCCCCCGGCCTGCTGCTGGACATGGCCGTCCCGGCGCAGAAACAGTTCCCCCTGCAGTACGCTGTCGGCCAGTTCACCGGTCATCACTTTCGCCAGCGCCGGGATCTGCCGCGCTCGGGCGGTCCATGCCTCACCGCGTAGACCATCGCCGCGGCTAATGGCCTGAACCAGACGCCCCTGGCGATAAACGAGAGTCACCGCCACGCCGTCCACTTTAGGCTGTATCCACAGGTCGGATTTATTTTTCATCCAGCGGGCAACGCTGTCCTCATCCGCCAGCTTGCGCACGCCGGTATGGGCCACCGGATGACGCGCATCGCCGGTGGGCGGAGGCAGATCGTCATCCTCAGGCGTCGCGCCCGGAAAGCATTGTCGCCACTGCGCCAGGCGCAGGGTGAGCTGGTCGTAAACGTCATCGCTCACTCCGCTGGCGCCCTGCCGCCAGTAAGCCTCTTTCCAGGCGACAATTTGCTGATGAAGGCGTGATGTCTCCTGCCTTCCTCTGGCCGGCGGCCAGTCCGGACACGTCGCCAGCACGCTGGCAGAGAACATCCCTAACGCCAGCCACCACCCTCCTTTACGCATTGCAGTCCCCTCCTCCATCACCTCGCGGAGAGTCTGCTGCAGAATGCCGCGAGCCGCGACGGAAGCTTTTTCGCCTTGCGAAGCGCCTTCCAGGATTTACGCCTCATTGCAGCAACGGCTGGCGAATTCAGGAAAACGGCAGGCAAAATGAAAGAAACAGCGGCAAAAAGTGTGACAATGACTGCGTCACGCCGCGGCGACGTGTATAATAGGCTCGTATGTAGGACCTCTTTCGATAACCACATACAAAAGACACTCATGGCTCAAGGCACGCTTTATATTGTTTCCGCCCCTAGCGGCGCGGGTAAATCCAGCCTGATTCAGGCTTTATTAAAAACCCAACCGTTGTATGACACCCAGGTATCGGTCTCCCATACCACGCGGGCGCCGCGTCCGGGTGAAGTGCACGGCGAACACTATTTCTTCGTGAATCACGACGAATTCCGCTCGATGATTGGCGAAAACGCGTTTCTGGAACATGCAGAGGTCTTTGGCAACTATTACGGCACGTCGCGTAAAGCGATCGAGCAGGTGCTGGCGACCGGCGTCGATGTCTTCCTCGATATCGACTGGCAAGGCGCGCAGCAGATCCGTAAAAGCATGCCCGGCGCGCGCAGTATTTTTATTCTGCCGCCGTCAAAAGATGAACTGGACCGTCGCCTGCGCGGCCGCGGCCAGGACAGCGAAGAGGTGATCGCGAAACGGATGGCCCAGGCCGTTGCGGAAATGAGCCATTACGCGGAATATGATTACCTGATTGTGAACGATGATTTTGACACCGCCCTGAGCGACCTGAAAAATATCATCCGCGCTGAACGTCTGCGCATGAGCCGCCAAAAGCAGCGACATGGCGCTTTAATCACCAAACTATTGGCAGACTGAACCCACATTCAGTATCATGCCCAGTCATTTCTTCACCTGTGGAGCATTTTAAGTATGGCACGCGTAACTGTTCAGGACGCTGTAGAGAAAATTGGTAACCGTTTTGACCTGGTACTGGTCGCCGCGCGTCGCGCTCGTCAGATGCAGGTTGGCGGAAAGGATCCGCTGGTACCGGAAGAAAACGATAAAACCACCGTTATCGCACTGCGCGAAATCGAAGAAGGTCTGATCAACAACCAGATCCTCGACGTACGTGAGCGCCAGGAACAGCAAGAGCAGGAAGCCGCTGAATTACAAGCCGTTACCGCGATTGCTGAAGGTCGTCGTTAATCACACAGCGGGTCGCCCTTGTATCTGTTTGAAAGCCTGAATCAGCTGATTCAAAACTACCTGCCGGAAGACCAGATTAAGCGTCTGCGGCAGGCGTATCTCGTTGCACGTGACGCTCACGAGGGTCAGACACGTTCAAGCGGTGAACCCTATATCACGCACCCGGTCGCGGTAGCCTGCATTCTGGCCGAGATGAAGCTCGACTATGAAACGCTGATGGCCGCGCTGCTGCATGATGTGATTGAAGATACCCCCGCCACCTACCAGGACATGGAACAGCTTTTTGGTAAAAGCGTCGCCGAGCTGGTAGAGGGGGTGTCGAAACTTGATAAGCTCAAGTTCCGCGATAAGAAAGAGGCGCAGGCCGAAAACTTTCGCAAAATGATCATGGCGATGGTGCAGGACATCCGCGTCATCCTCATCAAACTTGCCGACCGCACCCACAACATGCGTACTCTGGGCTCGCTGCGCCCGGATAAACGCCGCCGCATCGCCCGCGAAACGCTGGAAATTTACAGCCCGCTGGCGCACCGTTTAGGTATCCATCACATCAAAACCGAGCTCGAAGAGCTGGGCTTTGAAGCGCTGTACCCTAACCGCTACCGCGTCATTAAAGAGGTGGTCAAAGCGGCGCGCGGCAACCGTAAGGAGATGATTCAAAAGATCCTCTCCGAAATCGAAGGGCGTTTACAGGAAGCGGGGATCCCCTGCCGCGTCAGCGGTCGCGAGAAGCATCTATACTCCATCTACTGTAAAATGGTGCTCAAAGAGCAACGTTTTCACTCGATCATGGATATCTACGCCTTCCGCGTTATCGTCCATGATGCTGATATCTGCTATCGCGTGCTCGGCCAGATGCACAGCCTCTACAAACCGCGTCCGGGTCGTTTTAAAGACTATATCGCCATTCCGAAAGCTAACGGCTATCAGTCTTTGCACACCTCGATGATCGGCCCCCACGGCGTCCCGGTCGAGGTACAAATTCGTACCGAAGACATGGACCAGATGGCGGAGATGGGGGTAGCGGCGCACTGGGCTTATAAAGAGCACGGCGGCGAAAGCAGCACCACCGCGCAGATCCGCGCTCAGCGCTGGATGCAAAGCCTGCTGGAGCTGCAGCAGAGCGCCGGTAGCTCGTTTGAATTTATCGAGAGCGTAAAATCCGATCTGTTCCCCGATGAGATTTACGTTTTCACCCCGGAAGGGCGCATTGTCGAACTGCCTGCCGGCGCCACGCCGGTGGACTTCGCCTACGCGGTGCATACCGATATCGGTCATGCCTGCGTCGGCGCGCGCGTCGACCGTCAGCCCTATCCGCTGTCGCAGCCGCTCTCCAGCGGTCAGACTGTCGAAATTATCACCGCGCCGGGCGCTCGCCCGAACGCCGCCTGGCTGAACTTTGTCGTCAGCTCGAAAGCGCGCGCCAAGATCCGTCAGCTGCTGAAAAACCTTAAGCGCGACGATTCGGTCAGCCTTGGCCGTCGTCTGCTCAATCACGCGCTGGGCGGAAGCCGCAAACTTGCCGAGATCCCACCGGAGAATATCCAGCGCGAACTCGATCGCATGAAGCTGGCCTCGCTTGACGATCTGCTGGCAGAGATCGGTCTGGGCAACGCCATGAGCGTCGTGGTGGCAAAAAACCTGCAGCAGGGCGAAGCCGCTGCGGCGCCGGTACCGGCTAACGCGTCGAACCACGGTCATCTGCCAATCAAAGGCGCCGATGGCGTGTTGATCACCTTCGCCAAGTGCTGTCGTCCAATTCCAGGTGACCCGATTATCGCCCACGTCAGCCCGGGTAAAGGGTTGGTTATCCACCATGAATCCTGTCGTAACATTCGCGGCTACCAGAAAGAGCCGGAGAAATTTATGGCGGTTGAGTGGGATAAAGAGACCGCTCAGGAGTTCATCACCGAAATCAAGGTGGACATGTTTAACCACCAGGGCGCGCTGGCTAACCTGACGGCGGCGATCAACACCGCGTCTTCCAATATCCAGAGCCTGAATACGGAAGAGAAAGATGGCCGCGTATACAGCGCCTTTATCCGCCTGACCGCGCGCGACCGCGTGCATCTGGCGAATATCATGCGCAAAATCCGCGTCATGCCGGACGTGATTAAAGTCACCCGTAACCGAAACTAGCTTTATGAACTCAAAGCGCTACGAGCGTATCTGCGAGATGCTCGCCAGGCGTCAGCCTGACCTGACGGTCTGCATGGAGCAGGTCCATAAGCCTCATAACGTCTCTGCGGTCATCCGGACCGCAGATGCCGTTGGCGTACACGAAGTGCATGCCGTCTGGCCGAGCAGCCGGATGCGTACCATGGCCTCCGCCGCCGCGGGCAGCAACAGCTGGGTGCAGGTTAAAACCCACCGCACTATCGCAGATGCCGTCGGCCACCTGAAAGGTCAGGGCATGCAAATTCTCGCCACTCACCTTTCCGACAAAGCCATCGATTTTCGTGAAATCGACTATACGCGTCCAACCTGCATCCTGATGGGCCAGGAGAAAACCGGCATCACCCAGGAAGCGCTGGCGCTGGCCGATCAGGACATCATTATCCCGATGATCGGCATGGTGCAGTCGCTGAACGTTTCCGTCGCCTCGGCGCTGATCCTCTACGAGGCGCAGCGCCAGCGGCAGAATGCCGGGATGTACCAACGCGCCAACAGCATGCTGCCGCCGCAAGAGCAGCAGCGCCTGCTGTTCGAAGGCGGCTATCCGGTGCTGGCCCGCGTCGCCAGACAAAAAGGTCTGCCTTACCCCCACGTTAACGAGCAGGGCGAAGTGGAAGCCGATGCCGCGTGGTGGGCTACCATGCAGGCTGCGAGGTAAACCCAATGTCAGGCCGCCTGTTAGATGCCGTTCCGCTCAGTTCACTCACCGGTGTGGGCGCTGCGCAGAGCAGCAAACTGGCGAAGATTGGCCTGCATACGGTACAGGATCTGCTGCTGCACCTGCCTTTACGCTACGAAGATCGCACCCATCTTTACCCGATAGCCGAGCTACTTCCCGGAGTTTATGCCACCGTGGAAGGTGAAGTGCTCAACAGCAATATCACCTTCGGCGGCCGGCGGATGATGACCTGCCAGATCAGCGATGGCACCGGCATCCTCACCATGCGCTTTTTCAACTTCAACGCGGCGATGAAAAACAGCCTCGCGACCGGTCGTCGGGTGCTGGCCTACGGTGAAGCCAAACGCGGGAAGTACGGCGCCGAGATGATCCACCCGGAATATCGCGTCCAGGGCGATATGAGCACCCCGGAGCTGCAGGAAACGTTAACCCCAGTCTATCCGACCACCGAAGGCATCAAGCAGGCGACCCTGCGCAAGCTCACCGATCAGGCGCTTGAGCTCCTGGAAACCTGCGCGATTAGCGAACTCCTGCCGCCGGAGCTGGCGCAGGGGATGATGAGCCTGCCGGAGGCGCTGCGTACGCTGCACCGCCCGCCTCCCTCCTTGCAACTTAGCGAGCTGGAAAGCGGCAAGCACCCGGCGCAGCAGCGTCTGATTCTGGAAGAGCTGCTGGCGCATAACCTCAGCATGCTGGCGCTGCGGGCAGGCGCCCAGCGCTATCACGCCCTGCCGCTCGGCGCCAACGATACCCTGAAAAACCAACTGCTGGCCTCCCTGCCCTTTAAGCCCACCGGCGCGCAGGCGCGGGTTACCGCCGAGATTGAACACGATATGGCGCTGGACGTGCCGATGATGCGCCTGGTGCAGGGCGACGTTGGCTCCGGTAAAACGCTGGTCGCTGCCCTGGCCGCCTTGCGCGCTATCGTCCACGGCAAACAGGTGGCGCTGATGGCGCCCACCGAACTGCTTGCCGAGCAGCACGCCAATAACTTCCGCAGCTGGTTTGAACCGCTGGGCATAGAAGTCGGCTGGCTGGCGGGCAAACAGAAAGGCAAAGCCCGTCAGGCGCAGCAGGAGGCTATCGCCAGCGGCGAAGTGCAGATGATTGTCGGCACTCACGCCATCTTCCAGGAGCAGGTGCAGTTTAACGGCCTGGCGCTGGTGATTATCGACGAACAGCACCGCTTCGGCGTGCATCAGCGGCTGGCGCTGTGGGAAAAAGGTCAGCAGCAGGGGTTCCACCCGCATCAGCTGATCATGACCGCCACGCCTATCCCCCGCACCCTGGCGATGACCGCCTACGCCGATCTGGACACCTCGATTATCGACGAGCTTCCGCCGGGCCGAACCCCGGTGACCACCGTCGCCATCCCGGACACCCGGCGCAGCGATATTATCGACCGCGTACGCAACGCCTGCACCCACGAAGGGCGCCAGGCCTATTGGGTTTGTACGCTAATTGAAGAGTCCGATCTGCTGGAAGCCCAGGCGGCGGAAGCGACCTGGGAAGAGCTCAAACTGGCGCTGCCGGAGCTCAATATCGGCCTCGTCCACGGGCGGATGAAACCGGCGGAGAAGCAGGCGGTGATGCAGGCCTTCAAGCAGGGCGAGATGCATCTGCTGGTAGCCACCACGGTGATTGAAGTCGGCGTCGACGTGCCTAACTCAAGCCTGATGATTATCGAAAACCCGGAACGTCTGGGTCTGGCGCAGCTGCATCAGCTCAGAGGGCGCGTCGGGCGCGGCGCGGTCGCTTCCCACTGCGTGCTACTCTATAAATCGCCGCTCTCCAAAACGGCGCAGAAACGTCTGCAGGTCCTGCGCGACAGCAACGATGGTTTCGTCATTGCCCAGAAAGACCTCGAAATTCGCGGTCCCGGCGAGCTGCTCGGCACCCGCCAGACCGGCAACGCCGAATTTAAAGTGGCGGACTTACTGCGCGATCAGGCGATGATCCCCGATGTCCAGCGCATTGCTCGCCACATTCATGAACGCTATCCGCTGCAGGCCCAGGCGCTTATCGAGCGCTGGATGCCGGAAACCGAACGCTATTCCAACGCGTAGCGCGCTTCTGCCGCGCTGCGGGCAACTTTTCTACACAACGAGTGGATTATGAAACGAGAACTGGCCATCGAATTTTCGCGTGTCACCGAAGCCGCCGCGCTGGCGGGCTATAAATGGCTGGGCCGCGGCGATAAGAATACCGCCGACGGCGCAGCGGTTAACGCCATGCGCATTATGCTTAACCTCGTCAATATCGACGGCACCATCGTCATCGGCGAGGGCGAAATCGATGAAGCGCCGATGCTCTATATCGGCGAAAAAGTGGGTACCGGCAAGGGCGATGCGGTAGATATCGCCGTCGATCCCATCGAAGGCACCCGCATGACGGCGATGGGCCAGGCCAACGCCCTGGCGGTGATGGCGGTCGGCGATAAGGGCAGCTTCCTTAACGCGCCGGATATGTATATGGAAAAGCTGATCGTCGGCCCGGGCGCTAAAGGCGCTATCGACCTTAATCTGCCGCTGGAAGAGAACCTGCACAATATCGCCCGCGCCCTGAACAAGCCGCTGGGCGAGCTGACCGTCACCGTGCTGGCGAAACCGCGCCACGACGCGGTCATTGCCCAGCTGCAGCAGCTGGGCGTGCGCGTGTTCGCTATTCCCGATGGCGACGTCGCGGCCTCTATTCTCACCTGCATGCCGGATAGCGAAGTCGACGTACTGTACGGCATCGGCGGCGCGCCGGAAGGGGTGGTTTCCGCCGCGGTGATCCGCGCCCTCGACGGGGATATGCAGGGGCGCCTGCTGGCTCGCCACCACGTGAAGGGCGATAACGAAGAGAACCGCCGCATCGGTGAAAATGAGCTGGCGCGCTGCAAAACCATGGGCATTGAAGCGGGCAAAGTGCTGCGTCTGGATGAAATGGCGCGCAGCGATAACGTCGTCTTCTCCGCCACCGGGATCACCAAAGGCGATCTGCTGGACGGAATCACCCGCAAGGGCAATATGGCCACCACCGAGACGCTGCTGATCCGCGGCAAGTCGCGCACTATCCGTCGTATCCAGTCGATTCATTACCTCGACCGTAAAGATCCGGACATTCAGCAGCACATCCTGTAATACCGCTTTTTCTCTCCCAGGCAACCGTCCGCAGGCGGTTGCCCTGTTCTTCGTTTATATTTGATCAATAGAGCTTTCTTGCGCCTTCGGGGTGGAAATCTGGCTCGTCTGGACCGAAGATAAGGCATCGCTTGGCAACAGGAGAAGACGATGGCGGACTGGGTTAGCGGCAAAGTGACAAAAGTGGAGTACTGGACGGACGCCTTGTTCAGTTTATACGTGCGGGCGCCTGTTCATCCGTTTACCGCCGGGCAATTTACCAAGCTCGGGCTGGAAATCGACGGCGAACGCGTGCAGCGCGCCTACTCCTACGTCAACGCCCCCGGCAATCCCGATCTTGAGTTCTATTTGGTCACCGTCCCGGAAGGCAAGCTGAGCCCGCGTCTGGCGGCGCTGAAGCCGGGCGATGAAGTCCTGGTGGTGAGTGAAGCGGCAGGTTTCTTCGTCCTCGAGGAAGTACCGGATTGCGATACCCTGTGGATGCTGGCGACCGGCACTGCCCTCGGGCCGTACCTGTCAATTTTGCAGGAAGGCAAGGACCTTGAGCGCTTTAATAACCTGGTGCTGGTCCACGCCGTCCGCTACGCCGCGGACCTGAGCTATCTGCCGCTAATGCGCGAACTGGAGCAGCGCTATGCCGGTAAATTACGCATCCAGACGGTGGTCAGCCGCGAAACCGTGGAAGGCTCGCTGACCGGCCGGGTGCCGTTTCTGATTGAAACCGGCGCGCTGGAAGAGGCCGTCGGCCTACCGATGACCACTGACACCAGCCATGTGATGCTGTGCGGCAACCCGCAAATGGTGCGCGATACCCAACAGCTGTTAAAAGAGACCCGGCAGATGACCAAACATCTGCGTCGCCGGCCGGGCCATATGACGGCGGAGCACTACTGGTAATCAGGCGTCCGCTTTCCAGCGCACGTCCTGGGTCTCCTTGCCGAACTTATTCTCGCCCTGGGTGCCGACAAACGCCCCCAGGTCGATCAGCATCATGACGATAATCAGCGTCGGCACAAAGCGCCCGACGCCCCACTGCCAGACCTGCGGCAACATCGCCCAGTTCCCCGCCAGCAGCATCCACGCCAGAACCATCAGCAGCGCCCACAGCCCGGATTTGCCGCGATCGTGCAGCCGCTTGACCACCACCGCCGCCGTCGGCCACAGCAGGCAGACGATAATAAACGCCGCCGTCTGCAGGTTGAGCAGATTGCTGCCTGCCAGGGTAAACAGGGCGCTCATGGTCACCAGCCAGATGGCAATCCAGATCCAGAAATCGCGGCGGCCAATGCGCCCTTTAATTGAGAATAACCACTGCTGTAGGGTCATGCGTTTTTCCTTATCATCATCGTCTGCGTAGTTTACCCTGGCGTCGTGACTTTTTGACAAGCGCCGCGCTTCCCGATTTAATCGTCAGCAGGCAAAAAAAGGAACGACGGGCATGAAGAAGTGGACAATTTTGTGGTTAAGTGGGCTGATGGGCCTTGCCGTCGGCCCGCACGCGTTGTCCGCAGAGAGCGAATCGACGACCGCGGCAGCGCCCTACCTGCTCGCCGGCGCGCCGAGCTTTGACCAGTCGATCAGTCAGTTCCGCGAGAAATTCAACGCCGATAACCCAAAGCTGCCTCTGAACGAATTCCGTTCCATCGCCACCAGTCGCGATCGGGCTAACCTGACCCGCGCCGCCAGCAAAATTAACGAAAATCTCTATGCCTCCACCGCGCTGGAGCGCGGCACGCTGAAGATCAAATCCATGCAGATCACCTGGCTGCCGATCCAGGGGCCGGAGCAAAAGGCGGCCAGGACCAAAGCGCTGGAGTATATGAGCGCCATGATCCGCGCCTTCGTGCCGACTTTTAGCCAGGCGCAAAGCCAGCAAAAACTGCAGAAACTGCTGGCCGCCGGCAAGGGCAAGCGCTACTTCGCCGATACCGAAGGCGCCGTGCGCTATGTGGTGGCAGATCATGGGGAAAAGGGCCTGACCTTCGCCATTGAACCGATTAAGCTGGCGCTATCTGAAACGCTGGAAGGTAACAATAAATGACAAAAAGCAAAGCCTTTCCAGTGACGAGTCTCTATACTGTTTCACAGACCATGCTGCCCTCTGGGGCGGCTATATTCCTTAATTCGCTTAAGTAGCGTGGAGAATTAAAATGCGACATCCTTTAGTGATGGGTAACTGGAAACTGAACGGCAGCCGCCACATGGTAAACGAACTGGTTGCGAACCTGCGTACCGAGCTGGCTGGCGTAAGCGGCTGTGCAGTTGCCATCGCCCCGCCGGAAATGTATCTGGACCTGGCTAAGCGCGCGGCAGAAGGCAGCCACATTCACCTGGGCGCGCAGAACGTTGACGTGAATCTGTCCGGCGCATTCACCGGTGAAACCTCCGCCGAAATGCTGAAAGATATCGGCGCGCAGTACATCATCATCGGCCACTCCGAGCGTCGTACCTACCACAAAGAATCCGACGAGCTGATCGCGAAGAAATTCGCCGTGCTGAAAGAGCAGGGTCTGACCCCGGTTCTGTGCATCGGTGAAACCGAAGCCGAAAACGAAGCGGGCAAAACGGAAGAAGTTTGCGCGCGTCAGATCGACGCCGTGCTGAAAACCCAGGGCGCTGCCGCTTTCGAAGGCGTGGTTATCGCTTACGAACCAGTATGGGCTATCGGTACCGGCAAATCAGCGACCCCGGCTCAGGCGCAGGCGGTGCACAAATTCATCCGTGACCACATTGCTAAAGCTGACGCCAAAATCGCTGAGCAAGTGATCATCCAGTACGGCGGTTCCGTTAACGCTGGCAACGCCGCAGAGCTGTTCACCCAGCCGGACATCGACGGCGCGCTGGTTGGCGGCGCCTCCCTGAAAGC
>NZ_JAGRQY010000229.1:0-5160 GCF_018223905.1 Klebsiella sp. 28 | reverse complement strand
CAGAGATCTTCGTCTTTCCGGAGATTTCGGATGAATTCAGCCGGAGTCATGTCATTTAATGATGAATGCGTTCTCTCATGATTATATTCCCTGCGCCAGTTGTCGAGTTTGTCCTGCGCATCTTCCAGCGAGAGAAACCAGTGAATGTTCAGGCATTCATCCCGCAGACTGCCGTTCAATGATTCAATAAACGGGTTATCCGTTGGTTTTCCGGGGCGGGAGAAGTCCATTGTAACACCGTGCTGATACGCCCATTTATCCAGACTTTTCGAGATAAACTCGCTGCCGTTATCTGTCTGAATACGTACCGGCAGGCGCTTGCCCAGCACCCGCAACCTTTCCATCACACCGACCACATCCTCACCTTTCAGCGACTTTCCGGCATGGATCGCCACACACTCCCGACTAAAATTATCCACTACAGTCAGCGCCCGGAAACGTCGTCCGTTAAACAGGTTATCCGACACGAAATCCATACTCCAGCACTGATCGACTCCGCTCAGGACCGGACGTTGCTGACGATGTGCTGCACTGACATGCCTGCGGGGGCGCTTTTTGCGCAGGTTGAGGCCTTCCAGACAGTAAATCCGGTGTGTTTTCTTGTGGTTAACAGGCCAGCCTTCCCGCCGCAGCTGAATATGAATACGCGGGCAACCGTAGCGGATCCGGGTTTCCGCTATTTCCCGGATACGCAGGGTTATCGCCCGATCATCCCGCCGGCTCTGCCAGTGGTAAACGGTTCTGCTCTGCATCAGCAGTCCGCATCCCCGTCGGACACTGATACGGTAAGCCTCCCGCAGAAAATGCACCGCCTGACGCTTCTGAGCCGGCCTCAGAACTTTTTTTGATAACTTCCTGCAGCATCACCTTGTCCAGACTTAAATCAGCCACCAGACGTTTCAGACGCTGATTCTCTTCCTCAAGCTGGCGCAGGCGGCGCAGTTTTGTCACGCCCATGCCGCCAAACTTTTTCTTCCAGTTGTAAAATGTGGCTTCAGAAATGCCCATCTTTCTGCAGACTTCCTCCACCCGAGTGCCGGTTTCGGCCTGTTTCAGCGCAAATGCTATCTGTTCTTCGGTATAGCGGGTCTTTTTCATGGCGATGTGCCTCTCTGTGAGATGGAAGAAAGACCGGAGACTTCAGTTTAGCCTGACACTGTTTTCAGGGAGGAGATCAAAGGTTAAGCGGGATACTTACAGAGAACATTTCCCCAGCAATGGCACTTGAAAAACACAGCATACATATGATTAATGAAAAGTATCTAAACAAAGCTACTGACCTCAATATCATTAAGGACTGGAAGGGAGTATCTTTGATCTTATAGACTGGCAAATGGACCTTCCTAAAAGCTTATAGCTAATAATTCCATCAACATTCAACTCATTCGTAAAGATATGCCCAGGGGCTTTTGAGTCGAACGTATAAATAAATAACTTATTATCTTTCATTGCATAAAAAAGAACTCCATCGAAACCAGAAACTTGATCATCAGAGTAAGATGATAATATTTTGGCAATCAGAGTTCTGGATGATAAATCTGTTATGGATTTTATTAGTATATTGTCATCAATACCTTTTGGGAGCGTATTCAAATATACGTTATCAATATAAGGGGTATAATCATTTTGATCGCACGAAGGAGTGTGAGGATTGTCCACACCGTAATAATTTCTAAAAAAGCCATCAAGGACATATTTATAATCATTTGCAGAAGGCAATGCCTTTACAAGTAAGGATATTCCTCCGGGATCACCTGCTATCACTCTCAATGACAACAACAGTAACATACTTATAGCTATAAAATTTTTCATCGACCGCCACCTTCATCTTTCACAGATTTAGTTTTGCTATCAAATCCGAAAAAATTATTGATTTTACTGAGGGTTGATAATCCATGCTTATCCTCATGAGAAAGTATGATTGGGATCAATTGCTAATGATTCACGAGAAAATTTTTTGCGCTGATAGTAAATAGCCATTTGAAAAAGCATCATTTCATATTGATAAGCTCTCCCCCCAATTCATCAAGTGTTTTCTCTCCCGAGAAAAGCTGTCGGCATTTACTGTCAATTACAGCATCATCTTTATCTCTTGGGAATATAATTTTCATTTTTCTTGCTATATCCCACACACCTGGGAATGAATCAACCGCACAATCCAAATCGTTTGGCGCAATATATTCTCCATTGACAGATATTTTCCCTAGATATATTGAACCACCAGGGTAAAACAAGCTATTCTGATCTGGCTCAGATGAGGAATTACTCCAAAAACCTTTGCCTGACAAAAGGTTTTTATTCCCATTAAACTTAGATACTATCGCCTGATATGACCTAAAGTGAGCATCAATCACAACTAATGCCAGAACTAATTTTTTTTCAAAATTAACATCTATAATAGAAGAAATTGAATTATTAAAGTAATGAATAGAATGAATTCGAATTGACTGTCCTTTGCAATCTATAAGCTCCTTAACATCAAGATATTTATTTCCTGATGCTAAAAGCACGCCTAAATGATCACTAGTTAGAGAAATACCTCCAGCACCAGAGATTAATGAATCATTCCAATTTTCTATTTTGCATGAGTAATCCGTATTTAATTGATCATCGTGAACATTTACATATCCAGCTTTATCCTTATCTAAATGGATGCTTACACCATCGATATCAATTGTGTTGTAATATCCAGCCCAAGAATTAAGAGCAGTAGCACAAAGCATCATAAACAAAAATGAATTAGTTTTAAACTTCATCATCAATCATCTCTTTTGCTTTTTTAGTAGCTATTTTCCTTTCTGCAATTCCTTTATCTGCACCATTTATATTTTTAGTTACTTTCAAAATAATGCTGTCATCATCAGATTTCCCAATTTTGTCCTCATCCATAATTTTGAGAACTTTAGACTTAAAACAAACTATAAAAAAACCACCTGTATCAATACAGTTATATGCATTTTCTGTCACTTTCTGAGGGTTTCCTATTTTTGGTGGTTTTTTCTTCATACCGGCTGAATTTTTTTTCTTGTACTCCGGGTCATCCCACCAATATTTATCAAAGTCATTTTTTGACAACCAACCTCGATATACCCAGTAGCTTGAATATGTGTTAAGTCCAGTTAGCATTTTAAACCCTCTACCTCTGAATTTTTGTGCATCTACATCTCCACAGTTACCGTTAATCCAGCTATAGGATCCTGTGATATACCCTCCACGGGAATTGTATTTTTTCCCGGAGAAATAGTTATCCTTCTCGGCTTTAAGAGCTCCGTACCAATGACCTAGCTTAGTAGTTTCATTAAATGTTGATGCTTCAACAATCACACCACCTTGCTGAACACCATCAACAATAATTTGTTGCTGGCTAGTTTCTTGCATGGACAATAAATAACCTGATTCAACTGCACCCTGCCCTAAAAAATGACAAATTCTATTTGCATCAGATAAGTTATACTTTCGCATGATTGTATTTATGTCCGCATAGTACTCTAATGTAATTTTTTTAATACCTTCAAGTGCATTTTTATTTTTTTTACTAGCATTCGCCGTCATTACTTTTTCAATTACTTCAGAGTCGAGCCAACTACATTTCCTGAAATGTCGAATAAATGATTTTGGCTCAAAATGCCACAACCGGTCAGAACTCAACGCTCCAGAATCAAAGCATAGTGCTTCCGCATGGGATTTAAACTTTGCATAATCGGCTTCCGTCATCGGTTCATGCTCTTCATTTCCCGTTTTCAGCCACGAAAAACGGATGTCGATCGTACTTTTTTCCCATTCAAATGGGAAATGACAGATTAGCTTCCCGCACTGGTTATCGAAGTCACCAACTTCGTGAAGTTTCTTGATAATAGCTGAATTACACTGGCTGTTGCTGTCACTATCGTCATCTACCATCTGCCAGCCCGTCCAGTGAGGGAAATCAGCGTCACTAAACTTTTTAATACTGGAATCAGCAAGGTTGATCACCCCTTTACCACCCGGGTAATTGACTGTCATCCATAATGGTGCGTCTGCCGGTACCAGTGTTTCATGGTCCGTGTTGATCACTCGCCCAAAGCGAAGTAATTCAAACCCGGCACTTGGGCTCTCCTTATAATTCCGCATCGCGGTTTTATAGAGATTGTATTCGTAGTCATCACCATCTGCATTAACCAGTGGTTCAACCAGCAGATCATATTTTCCGTCAGTCTGCGTATTTTTCTGACGAGTAACCATCGTGCACTTGCCTTGGGCCAGAGTCATGCTGGCATACAGAGGCACATTGCTGGTATATAGTTCAGAAAGTCCGGTGGTAGAAATGCTGTTATCTGCTGGAGCCTTGTCATAAAACTTTGTCTGCGGTGGCAGATAAAAGTGAATATCACCATAAACCGCATCGGTGCGGCCATTCTTCGAAATATCCAGCTCTCCTGTTTTCCTGCCCGTTAGCTTGCTGATGTTGTCATCATCGCAGAAAATCTGGAAATGGAAAGCATTCACTCCATCAACCATGCCTGGAAGGCCTATAGGATCCTTACGGTAAACTTTATCACCGGCTTTAACAGTTTCAGCCAGCGACTTCAGATGCATGTATAAGGAATAGAAAGCCACTTTTCCTTCATCACCGCTACCGATCTCGGTTTCATGCTTTATGAGCACATAACCATCATTACTCCCCTTTGTATTGGGTTTATCGGCGTTGATGTTGAATGGTGCTAGGTCGCGCTTGTCTGAGCTTTTGCGGAGTGAAATGACGGTACCGTCAGCTATCGCCCGCACGCTCTCAGCAGGCCTTCCAAGATGTTATTACCTGTTTATTTCTGAATATTAATCTCATATTGTTTTTCAAAATATTGCCCCGCACTAGCAACAACCCCGCCCCTAATATTAATTGTTACAATCCCTTGCAACTGAGGCTTACCTTCTATAGTAAAGTTATTATATACATATTTTGTGTAATATTTTTTTTCAGAAAATACTAATTTCAATCCAGAATTTGATGGGTGAATTTCATAACTCAGATCAACAACTGGTCCTGTACCTCCAGAGATGGTGATTGGAACATAATATTCCTGATCTATATATCCATCTGGTAACTTATTAGGCTCAAATACAAGGTGATTGCCACAGCCAGTTAGAAAGAAAGAAATTACAAAAGCTCTTAGATAGTGATTC
>NZ_JAGRQY010000228.1:0-13042 GCF_018223905.1 Klebsiella sp. 28 | reverse complement strand
TCCAAGGGCGATCCCCTCCGCGGAGATAAATATCCCCAGCCCCACCCCGGCATACAGCAACGGCGCCCCGTGATGATGCCCCATATGTTCCAGCAGCCACAGCGAACCTGCAATCAGCGTTATCGCGCTCAGCGCGCCGGCGACGGCGCGCAGCGTAATAATGGTCCACGGCGAGCTCACCCAGGCCAGCAGCGCCAGGCTGGCGATGGTCAACCCGGCGGAGATAATGCTCAGTCGGGTGGCGGCCCCAGGCTGCACCCGCGCCAGCAGCAACGCACCGACCAGATAGCCAGCGTAATTGGCCGACGCGGCGAGATTGCCCTCGTGCAGGGTTAACAGACCTTCATTAAGCATAAGCGGCAGCACGCCGGTGAAGGCAAAGCGCCCGTAGCCCATGCCGATCATCAGTACTATCGATCCAGCCAGTGCCAGCCATAAGGCCTGGCGCGATTGGTTATTCATCCACCACCCCACAATGATTCTCAATTTAAGAATAATAAGATTGAATGATTCTTTTTTTATTATGATTAAGAGGTAATGTTGGCGCAAGGCGGATGTTAGTCCGCTATGGTATTTACAGAGAGAAGGTGGCGCCTGGGCACGGCTTAACACACGCCGGGCCGATTTACCGGTACAGTATCAACTCAACTTATGCTCACGGGAGTCATTATGTCGTTCTGTCATATGCGCATTGCCAGGCCGGTCAGCGAACTGGACACCACCGCCAGCATGTATTGCGCCGGGCTGGGACTCGAGCAGCTCGGCAGCTTTACCGATCATGAAGGATTCAGCGGGATAATGCTCGGCGCGCCCGAAGCGGGCTGGCATCTGGAATTCACCCACTGCCGCCACCATCCCGTCACCCCCTCGCCAGGCGATGAAGATCTGCTGGTGCTGTACTATCCGCAGCAGGCGGCATGGGAGGCACAGTGCGCAGCCATGGACGCCGCCGGATTTCTGCGCGTTACGGCGTTTAACCCTTACTGGGAGGTCAATGGCGTCACTTTCGTCGACCGGGACGGTTACCGCACGGTATTGCAAAACCGCGCCTGGGGCATGGTGTGTGATTCGTCGGGTATGGCGGCGAGCTGACGCTGAGCGAGGCGGGCGTTAAGCGCTGTAAAAGCAGTTATTTACATTCGTACAAATATCGTTCCCGTCGGTTACCGATAAAACGCTGTCGCGCCTCGCCAGCGTCCTCACGGCGCGCTATGCTACACATCCCGTTGTATTAACCTCTTATCCCTATGAGCACTTCCGTCAGCACTACACAACTCAATTTGCGCATTATTTCGATCGTTGTTTTTACCTGTATCTGCTATCTCTCCATTGGTCTGCCGCTGGCCGTACTGCCGGGCTATATTCACTATCAGCTGGGCTACAGCACCTTTGTGGCCGGAATTGTGATCAGTCTGCAGTACATATCGACGCTGGTAAGCCGGCCGCACGCCGGGCGCTATACCGATATTTGGGGGCCGAAAAAAGTGGTCAGCCTTGGGATCGTCTGCTGCCTGCTCAGTGGCGCCTTCACGCTACTGGCGGTAGTCCTGCAGGCAACGCCGATGCTGGCCATTGCCGCTCTGCTGGCGGGCCGGGTGTTTCTCGGCGTCGGCGAGAGCTTTACCGCCACCGGCGCCACCCTGTGGGGGATCAAAACCGTCGGCGCGATCCACACGTCACGGGTTATCTCCTGGAACGGCGTGGCGACCTATGTGGCGATGGCGGTCGGGGCGCCGCTGGGAGTTACCCTCAATCACTATTTTGGCATCAGCGGCTTTGCTACGGTGGTAGTGCTGGTCGCGGCCATCGGTCTGCTGTTCGCTCGTACCCGCCAGGACGTCAAGGTGACCGCCGGCGCCAGAGCGCCCTTTCACGCGGTGGTGCGAAAAATCTGGCCTTACGGCCTGGGGCTGGCCTTTGGCACCGTCGGTTTCGGCGTTATCGCCACCTTTATCACCCTCTACTTCGCCGCGCACAGCTGGCAGGGCGCCGCGTTTACCCTTTCGCTGTTCAGCGTCGGCTTTATCTGCGTTCGCCTGGTGCTGGGAAATACCATTACCCGCTTTGGCGGAGTCCCGGTCTCCCTGGCCTGCTTCATCATCGAAAGTCTCGGCCTACTGCTTATCTGGCTGGCGCCATCAGCATGGATGGCCGGCGTCGGCGCCTTTCTCACCGGTTCGGGTTTCTCGCTGGTCTTTCCGGCTTTAGGAGTTGAGGCGGTAAAACAGGTGGAAGAGCAAAATCAGGGAACCGCCCTCGGCACCTACTCGGCGTTTCTTGATCTGGCGCTGGGCCTGACCGGGCCGCTGGCCGGCTGGGTCGCCGGGTTCTACGATCTCGCCACGCTGTATCTGCTGGCGGCGATCGTGGTGGCGCTCGCATTCCTGCTGATTTTCCGCGTACATCGGCAACAGCGGCTTGACGCCAGAAAGTAGTGTGGCCCGGCTCGCGGGCCGCCGCGGTCCGATGACGCCGGCAAAAAATGAATCGGCAATTGACGACGATTCGGCTTCCGTGCCAACATCCCGTCAGCGTCTGGCAACAGATGCATGGACGGTACTGGTAGACAACAGAGTTCGCGCAACGATCCAGCCCGGTACCGTAGTCCAATCCGAATCACTGACCCACACGGTGAATTCCTGATTCTGGCGGGAAACACAGACATGCACCAAAGTTTTAATCAGCGCGTTCATTTCTATTACTGCGTCCTGGTCGCGCTGAAGATGCACGGAAAATCGAAAAAAGCGGGTGGTATCAGGGGAAAGAATAACTTTCTGCTGAAATGGCTGCGCCGGGCGCAGGATAACAACATTTTTCCTCCCGATATCACCAGTGAAATCGAATGGCTGCGAGGAAAAATTATTCAGGCTGGTTATGACACCGATCTCGAGCCGATGCTGGATTTTGTCTACGCCACCGCCAGCCGCGCCGAGGCGCTCAAAAACGCCGAATAGGCTCCTGCGCCCGCCACGGGCGCAGAGACGTTCCCTGCCATGTCTCAATCCCAGGTTCGGCCAACAGCGCAGGCGCAATCCAGCCACGCTCTATTTTGTGACACTGTCACGCACAAAGGTGACCGCTGAGGTTCATTAACCGCTGACATACCGCCTGACGCGTTCTATGCTTTACCCCGTCTCCCTCCTCACACAGGAACTGCACCCGATGGCCGACTGGAATCCTTCGTTGTATCTGCAATTTGACGCTGAACGTACCCGCCCCGCGGCCGACCTGCTCTCGCGTATTGCCCATCTGCAGGTCGAGCACGCCGTCGACCTCGGCTGCGGGCCGGGAAACAGCACCCGCCTGCTACGCGCCGCCTGGCCGTTGGCGACGATCGTCGGTATCGATAACTCCCCGGCCATGCTGGTCCAGGCGGCGCAGGCCTTACCCGACTGCGAATTCATTGATGCCGATATTGCCCGCTGGCGGCCTGCGCAACCGCCAGATGTGATCTATGCCAACGCCTCTCTGCAGTGGCTGACGGATCATGAGACGCTTTTCCCCCATCTGGTAAACCAGCTGGCGGACAACGGAACGCTGGCAGTGCAGATGCCGGATAACTGGCAGGAACCTTCCCATACCCTGATGCGTCAGGTTGCCAGCGAGATGGGGTTGCCGGACCGTGGACGCCAGCCGTTACTCCCGCCCGCCGCCTGGTACGATCTGCTCAGCCGCCAGGGTTGCGAAGTTGATATCTGGCGCACCACCTATTTTCATCCCCTTGCTTCTCATCAGGCGATTGTCGACTGGCTGCAGGGCACCGGGTTACGCCCCTATCTGGCAGGCCTGGACGAGCAGGCCGGAAGCGCGTTTCTCACACGCTATCTCGCATTGCTAGCCGCACACTATCCGTTACAGTGTAACGGGAAGGTGCTCCTGCGTTTCCCACGGCTGTTTATCGTGGCGCGAAAGATCGCCGCCTGACCGTTGGGATAGGTGGGCAGAAAAGCGGAGTGATGAAAGGTGTAAAGGATCGGCTATACCATCCTGATTTTCAGGATTGATAATCCTGAACGTTGCGATATTCAATATCTTAGTCAGCGTGCGACAGTGATGACTCCTTTAACCTGCAAAGAGAATCACTATGAGTACTCCTCCTGTCGATCGCCGAACGCTGGCTGCTATCGCGCCAAAGCTAGCCGAGCTGACCGAAACGGTGCTGTTTGGCGATATCTGGGCGCGGAGCGAGCTGTCGCCCCGCGAACGCAGCCTGATCACCCTTTCCGCCCTGACGGCGCAGGGCAAAACTGAACAGCTGCCGTGGCACATCGCGCTCGGCTATCAGAATGGCCTGAGCCGGGAAGAAATTGTCGAATTGTTTACCCATCTGGCGTTCTATGCCGGTTGGCCGGCGGCGGCCAGCGCCCTGACCTGCCTGAATGCGCAGGAGGCGTCATGCCCCTGACCCGAATTTCGCTTGGCACCGCCTGGCGTCCCGCGGAGTTTGCTCAATTGTCGGCGCTCTTTCATGAGTGTCTGGTGGCGGAGTTCGAGGTTCCGTCAGCAGACAGATTTCAGTTTATCGAACGGGCCGCCGATGAGCAGCGCATTTACGACCCGCACTACCTCAGCGAAGGACGCAGCGCCCGCTTCGTGCTGTTTCATATTTTCGCCGGAAAACCGCGCAGCCGGGCGCAGAAACAGGGACTCTATCGTCGGCTCTGCGCGCGGTTAGACGATGAGATGGCGGTCAGCCCGCAGGACGTGATGGTGGTTATCCAGTTTAACCAACTGGAGGACTGGAGTTTTAGCGCAGGGAAGATGGCGGGTGAATGAGACAGGCGGCGCCGCAAGAGGCGCCGCGTTTCAGCACTATATCATTTGCTACCATGCACAACAGCGATCGTTCCATGAATCACGATACATGATGTTCCCTTCTGTGTATATCCAGGTGATCGTCTCATAACGGAAATCAATGTCTTCAAGGTGAGTACTTGTCATTCCGGCCGGATGTAAATTTGGTGTGATTGCCGTAATCTTAATATTCGCCATCGCTATGTTAAAATATTCAACTTCCAGTCCCGCCTCATTTATTCTGTACATTTTTAGCGTTGCCGATCTTAATGTTCGACATTCACAAAGAGCCCTAAATAGCAAAGGTGTTGTTTTGTCAAACTCTTTTTGAATTTTAACCGGTGTATGAAGACGGGTTCCCGTCAGCTTTCCTGTATTATTATCGGTAGGTAACCAAACATGATGATTCACTGTGCGCAATTCGATGGAACCCGTGCGTGTGGGCATCAGGCAAGAACCTATAATAGGCGAATCATTCTCATCAGTTAACCATAAATATGCTGGATTTGATATTACCCCTCCTCTTTCATATCAGTTTTTAACTTTAAACCAAACGACAACGTGAAACCCAATGATTAATAAAACAAAAAGTCCTATTAAGTTAATGGCAATGTCAGGAAAAAGAGAGACTGCAATCATGCTAAATATAATGATTAATAATACAATACCCCATCCCCATAAAAAAAGAATGAATTCTTCTTTTAACCATCTTTTCAAGAAATCCATCCATTCACCTCATTAATTTAATAAGTAATTCAGCAAGTTCATCATCAGAAATAATCATCGGATTTAAATAAGGAACGCCTGTGATGACAGATTAGATCATTCATTGTTCCGGCACATATTTCTTATGATCATCTGGCCTTTCAATATACTTATAAAACGATGGCCTTGATAGTAATATTGGCTCTACTCTTTTGTTTATATTCCCTCGCCCCCTGCCCGGTTTAAAATATCTCGGTTAGCTATTACTTCGTATTGTTTCATATTTTCGCTGGAAAACCGCGCAGCCGGGCGCAGAAACAGGGACTCTATCGTCGGCTCTGCGCGCGGTTAGACGACGAGATGGCGGTCAGCCCGCAGGACGTGATGGTGGTTATCCATTTTAACCAACTGGAGGACTGGAGTTTTAGCGCAGGGAAGATGGCGGATGAATGAGACAGGCGGCGCCGCAAGAGGCGCCGCGTTTCAGATGATATAATTTACTACCACGCGAGATGATGCACCAGCGAGAGATCCCAGGCCGTTGCCAATAGCGAAAGAAACATAATCACATTGACCACTGTTTCAAGACGTTTTTCCATCGTTGCTTCTCCTGAGCCTGTTTCCCCTGTTATAGCGGGAAAAGCTTAACAACCTCTTACCGCTTCAGGACTCAAGCGTGATCCTGTAGCGTACGTAATCGTCAGCCGGGGTAAACTCATCATACAGATGACGGGCAGGATTATCACGGCGCGTATGCCAGTACAGCCGCGACCAGCCTTTGTCCGCCCCTTCGCTTTGCAGCGACTTAATCATGGTTCTGGCAATACCCTGTCCACGGAAGGCGGGATCGACAAACAGATCCTCCAGATAGCAGATCGGCGTGGTAACCCAGGTTCCCTCATGAAGAACACAGATAGCGAAGCCGACCACCGCATCATCCACCACCGCGACTCTACCCAATACAGACGAGTTTACATCCAGCATCCGCTGCCAGGTGCATTCGGTCACCTCTTCCGGCTGCGGGCTACCGTAAAAACGAGTGTAGCCTTGCCAAAGCTGAAGCCATTCGGCTTTGTCGTGGGGCCGTACTTCCCGGATATCGATGACCATGAGAGTTTCCTTACAGATGAATGCATTAGCCTGCGAATATTGGCAGGAGATATGAGTTGAGGTCATTATTTTCCTGCGCAGATATTTGTTCAAGCGCTTCGGCCATAATTCTCCTGCTGTTCGGAACGATTTGGCACTAAAAAGCCGTATGCAGAGGAGCCACTGACCGGCTGTTACAGGTTAGTATAATAGTATGTTGTAACTAATAAAAATCCTGCACAACCCGGCCGCAGCCGGGTGTATAGATGGACTATCAGCAAAGAGGTTTGACGGCGTCGCGCATACCGCAGGTCAGGATAGCGTCAAGGTCGGCAGTCACTAGCTCCACCAGCCCCGGGATCTGGCTCAGATCCTGCTGCCAGTGATCCGCCACGCTGAGAACGGCGGTGACCAGCTCGCGAGTGCTCGTCTGGCCATCGCGATGGCGGGCCCACAGCGTTTGATAGCGCGATATCCAGTCGGCGTCATCCTGTACTGGATAGCTCTCACCATCCCGCTCTCCCCGGTAAAAGGCGATCAGCGCCGCCAGGGCAAAGGTCAGACGCGGCGGCAGCGCGCCATGCGCTTTCTGCCCCGCCAGCAGCTGCGGCAGAATACGGGTGCGGTACTTGGTCATGCCGTTGAGC
Source organism: Klebsiella sp. 28 (assembly GCF_018223905.1). Classification (NCBI taxonomy): domain Bacteria; kingdom Pseudomonadati; phylum Pseudomonadota; class Gammaproteobacteria; order Enterobacterales; family Enterobacteriaceae; genus Klebsiella; species Klebsiella sp. 28. The sequence goes on along the minus strand of NZ_JAGRQY010000228.1, from coordinate 5,807 downwards.
GCAATCGAGAGCAGCTGATGTTTAATATAGGGATTACGGAAGCGCCCTGTCACGGCGCTGGCGAATGACACCAGCTCATCGCGCGGCAGATCCAGCACCGGAATAATCTCGTCATAAATCGCTTTTTCGACAAACGCGCAAATCTCCGCATCGTTCATCGCCTCACCCACGGTGTCGATCCCGGCCTGGAAGGCCACCGGCACCAGCGCGGTGTGCGCCCCGTTGAGGATCGCCACTTTGCGCTCTTTATACGGCTTAATATCGTCCACAATACGCACATTCAGCGGCAGTTTATCGAGACGCAGCTCGGCCGCCAGCGAGGCAGGCCCCTGGATCACAAACAGGTAGAAATGCTCGGCGGTATCAAGGAAAGCATCTTTATAGCCGGTCTGCGCCTCGAGAGCCGCCACTTCATCACGCGGATAGCCGGTCACAATGCGATCCACCAGCGTCGAACAGAAGGTATTCGCTGAGGTCAGCCAGGTGATAAATGCCTGCGGCAGTTCCCATTCGCTAGCATAGCGCAGCACCAGCGCCTGCAGCGCCTCGCCGTTATAATCGATCAGCTCGCAGGGAATAATCACCCATCCCTTGTCGGCCGCACCGGCGAAATGCTGGTAACGCTCAAACAACAGACGGGTCAGTTTCGCCGGATAACTGACCGGCGGCGCGTCGTCAAACCGATCCCCGGCATGGTAGCTGATGCCCGCCTCGGTGGTGTTGGAGAAGACAAACCGCATCTCCGGGTTATGCGCCAGGCGTAAAAAAGCGTCGAAGTCTGCGTAAGCGCTGATCTCCCGGTTGACCGAGCGGATAAGACGCGCATCGCTGACCGCTTCGCCCTGCTCGTTCAGGCCGCGAATAATAGTCGTGTACAGGCCATCCTGGGTGTTCAGCGAAGGCGGAAAATCTGTGGCGATAGGCCGCACGACCACGATGCCCGCATTCAGGTCGGTATGCTCGTTGAGCAGGTCGATCTGCCAGTCAACGAATGCGCGCAGGAAGTTACCTTCCCCAAACTGGATGATACGGTCAGGGTACTGCGCGCCGGGGAAATCACGACGGTTTAAAGTTTTCACAATGGGTTCCCTCTAATAGTAGTCATACAACCTGAGTAATTGGTCCAATAAGTTATCAGGTTTTGCTACCAGTGAAACCCTGTTTTGATCAAAGCAATCTGCAATAGCGGCCGTCAGGGCAGAAACTTATAGAATAGTGAGGTGGCAGTCATTTCGCCGTCGGGCATCAGCGCATAGCGCGGAATTTCCCCCACTTTTTCCCAGCCGCAGCGGGCATAGAACTGTTCCGCCCCGCTGCCGGTCGCCGTGTCCAGCACCAGCACCGTCTTCCTTTCCCGCCGGGCAATGCGCTCCAGTTCGCTCATTAACGCCTGGGCGATCCCCTGGCGGCGGACATTTTGGTGAACCAATAATTTGGCGACATCCGCTCGATGGGGCTGGTTTTCCGGTTGACTGGTGATAAGTTGCACGGTGCCAACGGGACGTTCTTCCGCGTCGAAGGCGGCCAGCACAATGCGCTCCCCGGCCGCCACGCTGTCGGCAGTGCGTTGCCAGAACGTTATCGCCGTTTGCGGCGCGAAAGGCAGCATAAAGCTCACCGAGGCGCCGCCGTTGACGCAGCTTGCCAGGATCTCGCTTAATGCCGGGAGGTGATGGAGAATATCGTCACGCGAGAGCGTGCGCAGTGAAAAGGATGTGGTCATAAAAGCTCCCTGTTATCGACCACATCACTATGTTTTTAACCAAAAATTAGCACAAGTAGGATCCCGATAGGATTTTCTTATGGCGCGCTTTCGGTCAGCGTCGGCATACAAATTTGGTTACGACCGCTCTGTTTGGCTTTCACCATCTCATCGTCCGCCGCCAACAGCAGCTGGTTAAACAGCTCGGTGATGCGGGCGTGGCCTACCTCGCGCGTCTCCAGTCCCAGACTGATGGTCAGGTGGATCGGGTTCTGGCCCAGGCCGAAAGGCTGCGACTCCACCCCGTGACGGATCTTTTCCGCCAGCAAATAGCCCTGCTGGGCGCTGTCGACGACGGCGGCCACCGCAAACTCTTCGCCGCCGATACGGGCCACCATCCCCTGCTCACCCACCAGCTGTCGAACCTGCTGGGCAAACTGGGTCAGCACGCAATCGCCGCCTTCATGGCCCAGAGCATCATTCACCCGTTTGAAGCCATCGATATCCAGCACCATCACCGTCAGCAGCTTATCCGCCGGCAGCGTCTGACGTTTCAACGCTTCGCTCAGTCCGGAACGGGAATAGACGCGGGTCTGAAAGTCAAAATCGGCGCGCAGGGCCAGCTGCTTCACCAGCGTGTTAATCGCTTCGACACTGGATGCGACAATCACCGGGCTAATCAGCATGGCGGCAATTCCGAGGCGGGTGGAGAACAGCTGCCACGGCTGCATTCGCGCATCTGGCGAAAAGTGAATTAACGAATTAGCGACCAGCAGTATTTCGCCGATGCCAGTGAGAAAAGTCAGCAGACAGGTCAGCGGCAGCGGATAGCGTACAGCGCACCAGATCAAAGCCGGTAACGGGAAGGTAATGCTGCCCGCGCCGCCTACCGCCACGCCAAGCGCAATTGACAGGACCAGCGCCAGCACCGGCAGCAGCTGGCGAAAGCGAAAACCGCTTAATGCCGAAGGCAGCGTCAGGGTCAGAATAAAGGGCAGGATTAATACCGCCGTTGAGAACTGTTCGCTAAACCAGTCCGCCAGCTGGGGAACGAAGGTGGCGCGTTCAACATCCACCGACCCCAGCGCGCCGACCGCTGCGCACAGTAAGGCGGCTAACAGGCAGAAACAGAATAAATTAAGCGCGTTTATCGGGCCCGGCATGGAGTCGGCGCGACGTTTATCCCACAGCACCAGCTGCGCCAGCGTCACAATAAAGACAATATTGGAAAAGTTAATCAGCAATGAGGCAAAGCCCATTCCCCAGCGCGAGGTTAATCCGTCATAGACCAGCATTGCCGCAAAACAGACGGCATAAAAATAGCTGCGGTTAAGCCATACATAGCGTGCAAAAATCCCGGCCATCACTGCATTGAGCGGCCAGAAGAAAGAGAGCTCCTGCACCAGACGCAGCATAGCGCCAAGAAAATGCAGCAGTAGCGTTAACGTAAATAAGACCAATGCATCGCGCACGGGTTGTTCTTCACGAAACAGCGTAAATGACCGAATCGACAGTGAAGACATTCAGTAATTATCCGTCTAATTGTTTCAGGAAATTATTATGTTAATAGTTAGTTAGCGGATTATCATAACATGAGAATATTTATCAGGCATACTCCGGCGCCGATCAAATGCAAATTAGCGCACAGACGGCGCATTCATTTGTAGCACCAGCCAGCGGTGGATGACCTGCACGATATAGTCCTGCTCCGGCTCGCTCAGCGCGCGGCCGTGGGGAATGGCATGCCATTTTTCCAGGCAGCCGCGACAGCAGGTAGCGGTCGCGTGCTGGGCGATAAACACCGGGTGACCGCGCATCGGCGTCTGCTTGCCATCATTGATCGGCGCAGCGGGCGCCAGCCGCTGGCGAATAAAGTCTGCGGCATGCCGATCGATAACCTCCGGTCCCTTATCGAGACAATATTGCTGCTCTTTCCCCCCCAGACGGAAGCGTGAGCGAAACGTCGAGCGCGCCAGGCGCGCAAACAAGCGATCCTGATCGACCATCAGAACACCGACCTCCCCATCCGCTGAGTCAGTTTTTCCAGCATCGCCACGCCGGCCAGCGAGTTCCCGGCGTCGTCAAGCTCCGGGCTCCACACGGCGATCGCCATCTCCTGCGGGACAATCGCCACGATCCCGCCGCCGACGCCTGATTTCGCCGGCAGGCCAACGCGCCAGGCGAATTCACCGGCGTTCTGGTACATGCCGCTGGTCATCATCAGGGCATTCACCTGGCGGGACTGGATGGGCGCAATAACCGGCGCGTCGAGATGCGGGGCAATGCCGCGGTCGGCGAGAAACAGAAAGGTTCGCGCCAGCTCAACGCAGCTCATCTCCAGCGAACAGTAGTGGAAATAGTTCTGCAGCACGGTGGCGACGTCGTTATGGAAGTTACCAAAGGATTTCATCAGCCAGGCGATGGCGGCGTTGCGCGCCGAATGCTCAAACTCTGAGCGAGCCACCACCGGATCGTAGGCGATATCGGCCACGCCGCTCAGACGGCGGACAATCTCCAGCATCCGCTGACGCGGGGCGCTGAGCCGGCTCTGCAGCATGTCGCAGACCACCAGTGCCCCGGCGTTGATAAACGGGTTGCGCGGTTTGCCCTGCTCGATCTCCAGCTGCAGAAGCGAGTTAAAGGGCTGGCCGGAAGGATCTTTCCCCACCCGCTGCCAGATCTCCTCCTCCTGATAGTGGTTCATGGCCACCACCAGGCTCAATACCTTGGAGATTGACTGGATGGAAAAACGTTCATGGGCATCGCCAGCGGCAAAGTGCTGACCGTCCACCGTACTGATCGCGATACCAAGCTTGTCGCCGCTGACGCTGGCCAGCGCCGGAATATAATCCGCCACTTTTCCGCGGCCAATCAGCGGCCTGATTTCTGCCAGAATGGCTTCCAGCATTGCATTATTGATAACCGTCGCCACACGCGGCTCCTTGCCCACCATCAAAATTCGGTGGGCGAGTATAGCAGACGTGGACGACGGTCGTCAGGGGCTAACGTTGATTAGCGACGGTCTTTCCAGACGGTCTGCGCATTACAGAACTCGTGCAGGCCAAAATGCGACAGCTCGCGGCCAAAACCGCTCTTCTTCACGCCGCCGAAGGCCACGCGGGCGTCGCTGGCGCAGTAGCCATTGAGGAAGACGCCGCCGCACTCCAGCTCGCGGGCAAAGCGCTGGGCCTGCGCCTCGTCGGTGGTATAGACCGTGGCGGACAGGCCAAACTCGCTGTCGTTGGCGAGGGCCAGTGCATGGTCAGCGTCGCGAGCGGTGGTCAGGGTTGCTACCGGACCAAACAGCTCATGACGAAAGCCGGTCATCCCGGCGGTGACGTTGCCCAGCACCGTTGGCGCATAGTAGTAGCCCGCCCCTTCGATTTTTTCCGCGCCCAGCAGCAGAGTCGCTCCTTCATCAAGGGTCGCCGTTACCTGCTGGTGCAGTTCATCGCGTAAATCGAACCGCGCCATCGGTCCGACGTAGTTTTGCTCATCGCGCGGGTCGCCCATCTTCAGCGCTGCCACGGCGTCGACAAATTTGCGGGTGAAGGCCTCGGCAATGCCGGCCTCGAGAATAAAGCGTTTCGACGCCGCACACACCTGGCCGCTGTTCTGATAGCGGCCGGTGACGGCGGCTTTTACCGCTTCATCGAGATCGGCATCGTTGAGCACGATAAAGGGATCGGATCCCCCCAGCTCAAGCACGCATTTCTTCAGCGCCGCGCCCGCCTGGGCGCCAATCGCCTTCCCGGCGCGGACGCTGCCGGTGACGGTCACCGCCGCGATGCGGTCGTCATTGATAATCTGCGAAACGCCGTCATTAGTGGCGTTCACCCAACCAAATACACCATCCGGCAGGCCGGCGGCGGCAAAAATTTCGCCCAGCAGACGGGCGCTGCCCATCACGTTCGGGGCATGCTTCAGCAGATAGCTGTTGCCGGCCAGCAGGATCGGCACCGCGCCGCGCATCACCTGCCAGACCGGGAAGCACCGCCAGTATGGCGCCCAGTGGACGATACTCAATCACCGCCTGGTTATTTTCCACCAGGGTAGCTTCCGTCGCCAGCATCGCCGGGCCGTGTTCAGCGTACCAGTCGCAGAG
>NZ_JAGRQY010000227.1:0-1899 GCF_018223905.1 Klebsiella sp. 28 | reverse complement strand
CTGTCATGTTGACTCCTCTTATTTTTAGTGGATTGTGTATATATTTTATTTTAAGGGATTGGTTCAAAGTGTCAAATTTAATGGAGAGGCATGGATTTAATTATCTATTTTTCTTGTCATGTCTCTATAATTTAGCCTTGCTGAATAACCTCGTTCAATAAACTGTGTTTTATCGTAGCTATAAAGATAATCTGCATCGATTCTTCCACAAGACTTACAAAAAGAGTATTCCCATCTCAAGTTGCATTTCTTAGAAACAGAAAACCTCTCTGTCATTTCTCTACCACATGAACATTGCATATCATACCTCTCTTATTTGTTTTTATAGCTTTCAAAAATTAGTGTTCCAGAAAGATCATAAAGTTCAACCTTGCCGACTTTACCTTCATCATTTTTAATGGACATTCGTATTATTCTGGAGTCATGATATTTTTCTAACAAATCAGGTTTATTGGCTAGGTATTTTGCTATTACAGCGCCGCTTTTTATATAGTCGAAGCTGGAACATATTGTTCTTTTGAACTCTACATCAGTTAGACCGCTTTCCATGATCTTTCTTGCGATGAGTAATTTTAATGGACGCTCAAATTCCTCACGCTCTTTACGCCTTTGTTCCTCTTCTTGTTTACGTCTCAGTTGGTTGAGGAAGTAAAGTTTATCTCTTTCTAATTGTAGTTGGCTTTCTTTATCTTGAATGATGTTGTTGACTACTGATGATGGAATGACTTGAATATTGTTAGACCAATATCGATACGGATTATGCTTCTGAATACTTCCAACTGTTAAACGTATTCTATCAACATCGATCTTTTTATCAAAAGATACGATTCTTTTATTACCATCTTTTGAAATTATTTTTGCTGTGTTCTCAAGTTTCTCATTACCTTGTAAGTTAAATGAATTTACAACAGTATTATGTTCTTCATGATAAAAGGACTGTTTTTTACTATGAATATAACATTCAAGAAAAGAATAGAGTTTGAACTCTTCAATGCCAAATGTTTCCTCAAGCATAGTCATTTGTTCCGCTAAGATATCAAGAATATCGGTTTTTGATAATCTATCATGCAGTTTAATTTCAAGTGAACCGGGTAGTTTTTTCATTTTAATTCCTTATTACTCTTTAGGAAACAGCTTTTAAGTGGTTAGTGATATTAACTAAATCTTGTCTATTTGCTTCATTTTCTTTTGTTCGTTTATATACCTTGCGGGGTTTATCTATCTTGATACTGTTTTTAGCATTAGGAACTGCATTGTTCTTTTTCTTCTTGCTAAAAATAAAAGCATCTGTATAAACATTTTGAATTACTGTTTCGAGGGCTAATCCTCGTCTTTCCTGTTGAGAAAGATTTTGATAACCATCAGGGTATTGTTCAATCTCAGCCTGAACATTTCTTGCATTACTTAAATGCTCTTTACGCTTTTCATCAAGTTGATGACTCATACCTTTCGCAAAGATGTTTGAGTTAATATAAAGATGTCCATGATGATCAACGAGAATGCCTTTCTGTTTTAGTTTTTTGAATATGGTTGACATATTTCCAGATGCGATGTTTAAAGCTTTACACAATGATGCCTGAGAAAGGTTAATAAGGTTTCCAAACTCCATGTATTCCAAGATGTAAGTTAATACACGGAATTCATTCTTAGATATGTCCAGATCAGAAAAAACACGAAAATTAGATGTGAAAGCAAAAACATAAGGCTGGGAAAATGAGATCGCTTTATCTTCTTCTTTGGTGATAACTGTTGTTGATTTTATATCTTTGTTTTGCAGTAAATGTCTGGCGATATCAATCTTTTGTTCTGTGGTTAATGTATCAAATAAGCGAAGTAGTTCAGTATCATTAGTATTCATGTTTTTCTCTCTTATATTTTTTATTATGCCTATTCTAATAC
>NZ_JAGRQY010000226.1:0-1712 GCF_018223905.1 Klebsiella sp. 28 | reverse complement strand
TGCGCTGACGCAGACAGACGCGAACGTGGCCAGCAAAGCGGATCAGACGGCGATGAACTCGCTAACCGGACGAGTGGAGAAGACGGAATCCGGGTTGACGGCTGCTAACGCCAACATTACCTCGCTGAAATCCGCTGTACGGGCCGGAAACGCATCAGGCGGGGATTTAATTCCCAACCCGACATTTGATCCAACTTACGACCAGATGGGGTTCAGTGTGGTATCCACGACGGCTGAGGATGTTCCGTCGGGATGCCCGTATGGTTATGCGGCCAGAATTGCCAGCCGGGATCACCATCCTAACTTTGCCGCGTTCCCGGCCACGCTTAACGATGTGATTGAGATCAGCGCACTGGTTGCCTGCGGCGCCGGCACCGCGAATTTTAATCTGTATGTTGGTACCGCCGTTCGGCCAGATACTAGCACCGGTGCGCCACTCATGGCGGGTGGCGGAAAATCCCCCTCCGCGACCTGGCAGAGAACCACCTGGCGCTTCAAGGTCACGCAGGCGATGGTGGACAGGGGTTATATCCGCCCGTTCCTGCAGATCTCGCAGAACAGCCCGTATGGCACCGTATGGTTCGTTACGGACTGGCATATGCGAAATGTGACAGCGGCGCAAAAGGTTCAGGATACTGCGGACGCCACGGCGGCGGCGGTTGACTCCCTGACCACCACCGTGACTCAACAGGGTAATCTGCTGACCTCGACCGGCAACCGGACAACCCAGCTGGAAAACGGGCTGGCAACCACCAATGCCGCAGTGGCCAAAAAGGCTGATGCGACAGCGGTGCAGGATTTGACCAATACCGTCAAACAGCTGGGCAATGACCTGACGGCTGCGAACAGCGCCATCACGAAGCTGACCGGAAATCTGGCGAATACCGATAAAGCGCTGGCGCAGAAAGCCGATGCGACTGCGCTGGCCACGCTCGACACGAAAGTGACGCAGCAGGGCAAAACGCTGGAGAGCCAGAGCAATTCGCTGACGAACCTGTCGAACAGCCTCTCGCAGGTCGCGGCAGATATCGATGCCAGCGGGCAGATACCGGGTAACCTGGTCGTGAATCCCTCGTTTGAACGCGGGCTGGATGGTTATACCGGGCGGTCAACCGCGACCAGTGTGGTGGAGGTTTCCGCTCCTCACAGCGGGACGCGGGCGCTGAAGGTTGATCCGGGAAGCGTGTCTCCGGGGCAATACATCCCGTTTGTTCAGGGGCGAACCTATGAAATCGGGGTGTGGGTCAAGGAACCCGGAGCGACGACGGATAATGGCGCGGGGAACAACAAGCTGCGGATCGGTAACTCTGCCGGCCAGCCGGTTTTTGAGCGTCCATATAACAGCGGTACGGTGGGGACAAACTGGACCCTGATTTCCGGTCGCTGGAAAGCGACGGAGACAGCCAGCCTGCCGGTGACGATGAGCAACTATCTGATTAGCGGAAGCCGCTACTTCGATGATTTTTACGTCACTGACGTTACCGACCGGGTGGACATCGATGCCACCGCTGGCGCCGTTACCGGACTAACGAACCGGGTCAGTACAGCGGAAGGGCATATCACCTCGCAAAGCCAGCAGCTGACGAACCTGCAGAACAGCCTGAACACGACAAATGCCGCGCTGGCGAAGAAAGCGGAGGCGAGCGCGGTCACCGCGTTAACACAGCAGGTAGAGCAAAACGGCCAGAATATTCGCAGCAATACTGACAGCA
>NZ_JAGRQY010000225.1:0-530 GCF_018223905.1 Klebsiella sp. 28 | reverse complement strand
TAATGGCGCGGGGAACAACAAGCTGCGGATCGGTAACTCTGCCGGCCAGCCGGTTTTTGAGCGTCCATATAACAGCGGTACGGTGGGGACAAACTGGAGCCTGATTTCCGGTCGCTGGAAAGCGACGGAGACAGCCAGCCTGCCGGTGACGATGAGCAACTATCTGATTAGCGGAAGCCGCTACTTCGATGATTTTTACGTCACTGACGTTACCGACCGGGTGGACATCGATGCCACCGCCGGCGCCGTTACCGGACTGACGAACCGGGTCAGTACAGCGGAAGGGCATATCACCTCGCAAAGCCAGCAGCTGACGAACCTGCAGAACAGCCTGAACACGACAAATGCCGCGCTGGCGAAGAAAGCGGAGGCGAGCGCGGTCACCGCGTTAACACAGCAGGTAGAGCAAAACGGCCAGAATATTCGCAGCAATACTGACAGCATCACCAGTCTGTCGAATCAGCTGGTCAATGGCCAGCCGAATAGCTGGTCCCGTCGGATCTATCCTGTGCAGCTGGCTAACGCCGGGA
>NZ_JAGRQY010000224.1:0-520 GCF_018223905.1 Klebsiella sp. 28 | reverse complement strand
CTGTGCAGCTGGCTAACGCCGGGACAGTCCCGTCATTCAGCGATATTCGCGCCGTGGCGCCCGTGGTCGTGGATGAGGTGGCCGACGCGGCCAAACTGGACTTTACGTCCGCCGGCAGCTATCTGATCGCGCTGTATTCCTGCCAGGTAAAAGTGGCCGCCGATACCACCATCACAATGGCGCCCGGTAACAGGGTTTTTGATGATACCGGTGCTGTATTTGTAAATGGCGTTCAGGTTGCCTGGGGTAACGCCAGCTGGACTACCGGCAGTTTTGAACTGAAAGCAGGCTGGAATACCGTTGAGTTTCTGGTGAATCAGTGGACCGGCCAGGCGTATATCAACCTGGGCCTGAAGCTGTCAGACAAGGTTGCTGAGATGTACTCCGGTCTCGGTGTTTCCGCGCTGGCAAACGCAGCCGGCGTACTCAGCTCGAATGTCAGCCAGATTGGCAACGATGTGGTCAGCAATTCGCAGAGCATCACCCAGCTCCGGAATGCGCTGACGCAGACAGACGCGAA
>NZ_JAGRQY010000223.1:0-880 GCF_018223905.1 Klebsiella sp. 28 | reverse complement strand
TCCTAGAATTCCTGTTACTACAAGTATAGAGATACTAATAAAAATTTTTTTCATGTTATCGCCTCCTCACAATTTTCATGTCTTTTACGGTATATTCGGTTCTGTTGCAAAGTTTTAAATCTACTATCAAATAAGGTAGAATAATAGAAAAAGATAGCAGGAGGAATGACGATGAATCATTTTAAAGGAAAGCAATTTCAGCAGGATGTGATTATTGTAGCCGTGGGCTACTATCTTCGTTATAACCTTAGCTATCGTGAAGTTCAAGAAATCTTATATGATCGTGGCATTAACGTTTCTCATACGACGATTTATCGTTGGGTGCAAGAATATGGCAAACTACTCTATCAAATTTGGAAAAAGAAAAATAAAAAATCCTTTTATTCATGGAAAATGGATGAAACGTACATCAAAATTAAAGGAAAATGGCATTATTTGTATCGAGCCATCGATGCAGATGGTTTAACCTTGGATATTTGGTTACGTAAAAAACGGGACACACAAGCAGCCTATGCTTTTCTTAAGCGGTTAGTGAAGCAGTTTGATGAACCGAAGGTTGTAGTCACAGATAAAGCCCCCTCTATTACAAGTGCCTTTAAGAAACTAAAAGAATACGGCTTTTATCAAGGGACAGAACATCGTACCATTAAATACCTGAATAATTTGATTGAACAAGACCATCGTCCAGTAAAGAGACGCAATAAATTCTATCGAAGTTTACGCACTGCCTCTACCACGATTAAAGGCATGGAAGCCATTCGAGGATTATATAAGAAAACCCGAAAAGAAGGCACTCTCTTCGGGTTTTCGGTCTGTACTGAAATCAAGGTATTATTGGGAATCCCAGCTTAAATCATAGATACCGTAAGGGATTTTATTC
>NZ_JAGRQY010000222.1:0-10358 GCF_018223905.1 Klebsiella sp. 28 | reverse complement strand
GTGATGGTCTGGGAGCGCGTAGGCGATGATGTAATCGCCGCGATCCGGTGACTGGCGGGCGCCGCCGGCATTGATAATGATGTACTGCTTACCGGTTTTCGGTGAGACGTAGGTCATCGGGCCGGACTGGCTGCCGACCGGCAGACGCGATTTCCAGATCTCTTTGCCGTTCGCGGTATCAAAGGCGCGCAGGTAGAAATCCTGGGTGCCGGCGAAGAACAGCAGTCCGGACTGCGTTGCCAGCGATGCGCCAAGGGTCGGCATGCCGATTGGAATTGGCATGTGCATACGTATGCCCAGCGGCCCGGTGTCTTCTACGGTGCCAACCGGCACCTGCCACACCAGTTTCCCGGTTTTCAGATCCACCGCGGACATGGTGCCGAACGGCGGCTTCTGGCACGGAATGCCCAGCGGCGACAGGAAACGTTCGCGCATCGCGCCAAACGGCGTGCCTTCCATCGGCACGATGCCCATCTCGATCCCGCTGGCGTCTTTCGCCACCTTCGCGCGCGGCACCATATAGTTGGCCAGGCCCAGACGCATATCGTTGACAAACATCAGGCTGTTGTTTGGATCCAGCGAAACACTGCCCCAGTTCATGCCGCCGAGCGAGCCCGGGAACTGCAGGGAACGATCTTCACCTGGCGGGGTAAAGACGCCCTGATGGCGCATCTCTTTGAACTGAATACGGCACAGCAGCAGGTCGATCGGTGTCGCTCCCCACATATCGGACTCGGTCAACGTCTGGTTGCCGATCATCGGCATCCCTACCGAGTAAGGTTGCGTCGGCGAGTAGCGTTCACCTTTGACGTTGCCCGCCGGCACCGGACGCTCTTCCACTTTGGCCACCGGCTCGCCGGTCTCGCGGTTGAGCATAAAGATCATGCCCTGCTTGCTGGTCTGCACTAGCACCGGGGTGGTGCCGCCCTTGCCGTCAGGCAGATCGTACAGCAGCGGCTGAGAAGGCAGGTCAAAGTCCCACAGATCGTGGTGTGTGGTCTGGAAGTGCCAGCGCACCTGGCCGGTGGTGGCATCCACAGCCACGATAGAGGAGCTGTATTTATCGTCCAGCGCGGTACGTTCGCCGCCAAAGAAATCTGGCGTGGCGTTGCCGGTGGGCAGATAGATCAGATTCAGCTTCGCGTCGTAGGACATCGCCGACCAGACGTTTGGCGTACCGCGCGTGTAGGTCTGGCCTTCCGGCGGAACACCGGTCAGCGCTGGATTGCCCGGATCCCACGCCCATGCCAGTTTGCCGGTGTGGACATCAAACGCGCGGACCACGCCCGGCGGTTCGCCAGTGGAGTAGTTATCCGCGACGCGGCCGCCCACCACCACCACATTGCCCGCCACCAGCGGGGTGGAGGTCTGCTGATAGTAACCCGCTTTCACTTCACCCATGCCGACGCTGAGGTCGACAATACCGCGATCGCCGAAGCTTTCGCACAGTTTGCCGGTATCGGCATCAATGGCGATCAGGCGGGCGTCGATGGTCGGCAGGAACAGACGACGGGAACAGGCGGCCGGCTGCGTGCCTGCCGCTTGCGCGGTTTGCGCCTGGCTATCTGCGTAATAGCCTAAGCCGCGGCAGCGCTGCCAGTTGGGTGAAGAGGATTTGGAGTCATAGCGCCATTTCTCTTTTCCGCTGTCCACATCCAGCGCCAGCACTTTACTGTAAGGGGTACAGACGTAGAGAGTATCGCCAATCTGCAGCGGGGTGTTCTGATCTTCCGCGCCGGAGCCATTGCTCTGCGGGATATCGCCAGTATGCGCTACCCAGGCAACCTGCAGCTGGTTGACGTTTTGTTTGTTGATTTGGTCGAGGGCGGCGAAACGGTCGCCGTGGGTGGTGTTACCCCAGTGCGCCCAGTTTTTCTGCTGTTCGCCTGGCGCGACGGGCTTGACTGGTACCGCTTCAGTCGCGCTGACCAGCGGTGCGGATTTGAACATCCAGCCAAAGCTCACCGCCAGCGCCACGGCGAGAACGGCGGCGACGCCATAGGCCGGGCCTTTTTTCGCCGGTGGGCTGGCGAGGAAAGGCCAGACCAGGGCGGCCAGGAAGGCCAGTACGCCGAGCGCAAACAGGCGCGAGAAGAGCGGCCAGTAGTTCCAGCCAGCGTCACTAATCGCCCAGATCACCGAGGCGATAAACGCCACGGCGTATAACAGAATACCGCCGCGGCGGTTGCGGAAAATCAACACCGCCGCGATGACCATGACCACGCCCATCAGCGCGAAGTACAGTGTACCGCCGACGAGGGCCAGTTTTGCCCCAAGAATACCCACAGCCAGACCGATGATGAGCATCAGTCCGGCGAGAAGCCACTGCAGGATCCGGGGGAATCCGCGCGGCGCGTTGCCAGTTGCCATGTAATCTCCTTAACCACACCAGCCACCTCACTGCGAACCAAATGAAACATGTTGCTTTTGAATCATTTTTGAATGAAGTGGTTTTAACCTTCATAAAACTGTATTTGTTGCTTGATTAGATTTCGAGTGAACCATTTGGTGAAATCGAGACATGATAGATCTGTTAAAGAAGTTTGCGCAAATGTTAATAAATAATTTCGCACTAAATGATTATTTTGCCGAATATGTCTAACGTTATGGGGAGCGGCGTCGGCGCGTTTGCAGGTTCCCCGGCCGCTGCGGGCCGGGGAGAAAGGGGGTCAGGCAGGCATGGACTTACGGATAGCGCTGAGCAGCGTCTGCGTACCCGGAGTCAGTGTCGCATCGACGCGGGTTAAAATGCCGATGGGCTCTCCGGCGCCCTGGGTGGCGATCGGCAGGGCGGTTAGCACGCCACGGCGAAGATCGTCTTTTACCGCCCCGGAAGGGACAAACCAGACATAGTCAAAATCCACCGTCAGCTGGCGCGACAGGGAGGCGGAGAGGGTCTCGATGCAGCCGGCGGGCATCTTACAGCCCTGGCTCTGGAGCAGCGCTTCGGCGTTTTGCCGCGGCACGGTGCCTTTGGGTGAGACCACCACCGGCCACTCCATCACCCGACTAAGGGTCACCGTCTCCTGAAGCAGGGGATGTCCCGGGCGAACCACCAGCTTCAGGGATTCAAGGAACAACAGTTCGTAATGCAGCCCGCTCATCAGCTCCGGGTCGGACATACGTCCAATGCCGATGTCGATCTCCCCGGATTTTAAGCCGGCGAGCAGCATGGTGTTGTTCATAGTGGCGACCTGCAGCGTGATATCTTTTTGCTGCTTGTGAAACTGGCCGATCACCGTCGGCAGGATCCCCAGCGCGGCGGTGGGCAGCGCGCCGATGCGCACGATGTCGTTATTCAGGCCCTCTTTGCGGTTCAGCGCCTGGCCGGCCGAATTAAGGGCGTCAAGCACCTTAACGGCATGCGTCAGAAACTGTTCGCCGACCAGGGTTAGCTGCGCCCCAAGACGACCCCGCTCGAACAGCCGGGTACCGGTCAGCTGTTCTAGCTCGTTAAGCGTTTTCGAGAGTGCTGGCTGGCTCAGATTTAATGTTTCAGCCGCGCGCCCCAGCGTTCCCTGTTGAGCGACGGCCACGAAGGTGTGTAGATGGCGCAAGCGAATGCGCTGACTGAAGAGACCATTTTTTTCCATAGTAAGATGATGTTAAAAACACAGCGGTGAAAGAGACAAGCGGACTTGTTTAAATTTGATAACCAGATAGCAAAATATTATTAACATTTGAGTTGGTTACATGACAAGATCTTTCCCTGTGGTTGAAAACGCCTTCGCCCCGCAGAAACGGGGCGAAGGTGGTGGTCACCGCGACGGCTAAATATCGAAAAAGACGGTTTCGTTCTCGCCCTGCAGATGAATGTCAAAACGATAGACCACTTCCGTACCGCGAACCTCGCGCTCGGCGATTTTAAGGTTTTGCGTCTCACCTCCCACTCGATGAGATTCAGCACCGGGTCGCTGGCGTTGGCCTCGTGTTCATCGGCAAAGTACATCCGCGTATTCAGGCCAATATTGATCCCACGCGCCACCACCCACAGGTTGACGTGCGGCGCCATCAGCCGGCCATCGCGACCGGCCACCGGGCCCGGCTTGATGGTTTCAAAGCGCCAAATGCCGGAGGTGAAATCAGAGCAGGTACGCCCCCAGCCGCGGAAGGCCGGGTCGACGGCTTTCTGCTGTTGACGATCGTCAGGATGGTTATAGCGACCCGCGGCGTTGGCCTGCCAGATCTCCAGCAGCACATCGCGGACCGGCGTCCCGGAGCCGTCGATAACCCGGCCTTCAATGGTGATGCGCTCCCCGGCGGTATCGGCGGTAGTGAGGACCGGGCCAAAATTTTTCTCAAAAATATGAAAGCCTGCGGCGTCCGGCGCCAGGCCGATATGAACATAGGGTCCCGCCGTCTGCGAGGCGGTTTCAGGCAGATACTCTTTCATCGGGCGGCCCCCTGAGTGCGATTTTCAAACAGCGTGGCGCGGTGGCCGCGCAGAACAAGGTCGAAGCGGTAGGCCAGACAATCCAGCGGTACGGCGGCGTGCATGTCCAGCTCGGCGATCAGCGTGCGCACGGCGTCGTCATTATTAATAGTCCTGACGATCGGGCACTGCTTAATCAGCGGGTCGCCTTCAAAATACATCTGGGTGATCAGGCGCTGGGCCCAGGCGTCGCCCGAGAGAGAAAAATGGATATGCGCCGGACGCCAGTCGCTGGCCTGGTTGCGCCAGGGGTAGGGGCCGGGTTTGATGGTGCGAAAACAGTAATAGCCGTTTTCATCGGTAAGCACCCGGCCGCAGCCGCCAAAGTTCGGGTCAATCGGCGCCAGATACTGATCTTTTTTATGCCGGTAGCGACCGCCAGCATTGGCTTGCCAGACTTCCACCAGCGTATTTTTCATCGGTCGGCCGAATCCATCGCGCACGTAACCGTGGACGATGATCCGCTCGCCGATCGGCAGGCCTTCTTTGGCATAGTTCAGGATTAGGTCATTATCCAGAGGGCCGAGGTCGTCGCGGCTAAATACCGGGCCGGTGATCTCTGACAGCGAGTTCTGCAGAGAGATGAGGGCGTTTTTTGGCGAGCGCAGGACGCTGGTTTTATAGCCCGGCGCGTAAGCGGGCGGGTGGCTACTGTAATCGCGATGGACAACCTCACGTGGGGACCATTTGTCGTTCATAGGGTACTCCGTGTAGACGGTAGAGGGGCATATTGTTGTAATGTCGCCAGAAGCAGTGTGTGTAAATGTATTGTTAATTTAAAGTGAAATTACCGGGTGTTTTTCATAACTATGGGTTATGTTTTGCGCAATGACCTGGGCCGGCGGCAGGTTATCGCCATCACAGTTTGTAAATTCTTCCCCCCGCCGCGAGGCAGCTTTCCTACACTCCAGGAAGTATTCACTGGAGGTAACACATCATGGCGAACACCATCACGGCTGATGAGATTCGGGAGCACTTTTCGCAGGCCATGTCGGCCATGTACCAGCAGGAAGTTCCGCAGTACGGAACGCTGCTGGAGCTGGTGGCTGACGTCAACCTGGCGGTACTGGAAAATAATCCGCAGCTGCATGAACAGCTCGCTAACGCTGACGAGCTGGCGCGCTTAAACGTGGAGCGCCACGGCGCGATTCGCGTGGGCACAGCGGAAGAACTGGCGACGCTCCGTCGCATGTTTGCCATCATGGGAATGTATCCCGTTAGCTATTACGATCTCTCGCAGGCCGGCGTGCCGGTCCACTCCACGGCGTTTCGTCCCATCGACGATGCCGCGCTGGCGCGCAATCCATTTCGGATTTTCACCTCGCTGCTGCGCCTGGAGCTGATTGAAAATCGCGCCCTGCGCGAGCGGGCCGAGGCGATCCTCGCGCGGCGCAAAATCTTCACCCCCCGCTGCCTGGCGCTGATTGCGCAGTATGAAGCAGAGGGCGAATTCACCTCTGCCGACGCGCGCGAGTTTGTCCAGGAGGCGCTGGAGACGTTCCGCTGGCACCGGCAAGCCACCGTCGATGAGGAGACTTACCATGCTCTGCATCGCGAGCACCGCCTGATTGCCGATGTGGTCTGTTTCCCGGGGTGTCATATCAACCATCTCACGCCGCGGACGCTGGATATTGACCGCGTCCAGTCCCTGATGCCGGAGTGCGGTATTGAACCCAAAGCGTTGATTGAAGGGCCACCGCGCCGGGAGGTCCCGATCCTCCTGCGGCAGACCAGCTTTAAGGCGCTTGAGGAGCCGGTGATGTTCGCCGGAGAAAACCGAGGCACCCATAGCGCCCGCTTTGGCGAAATTGAGCAGCGGGGCGTGGCGCTGACGCCGAAAGGGCGCGCGCTGTACGATCGGCTGCTGCAGGCGGCAGGAACCGGGAAAGATAATCTCAGCCACCAGCAGCATCTACAGGAGGTGTTTAGCGAATTTCCCGACAGCGAATTTCTGCTCCGTCAGCAGGGGCTGGCCTGGTTTCGCTACCGCCTGACGCCCACGGGTGAGGCACATCGCCAGGCGTTTCGCCCGGGCGACGATCCGCAGCCGCTGATTGAGCGCGGGTGGGTGGTCGCCCAGCCGATTATTTATGAAGACTTTTTACCGGTCAGCGCGGCGGGCATTTTTCAGTCCAATCTGGGCAACGAGACCCAGGCGCGCAGCCACGGGAACGCCAGTCGCGAGGCGTTTGAGGCAGCTCTGGGCTGCCCGGTGCAGGATGAGTTTGAACTATACCGACAGGCGGAGGAGCGCAGCAAACGACGTTGCGGTCTGCTGTAAAATCAGTACCCTGCTGGCATCAGCCTTACAGGGAGCAGGTTATGCAACATCCGTCGAAACCGTTGGCGAAAACCCGTCAGGGAACGCTGGCCGGGAGCGCAGAACAGGGGATTCATATCTGGCGCGGCATTCCGTACGCCGCGCCGCCCGTGGGCCCGCTGCGCTGGCGCGCGCCGCAGCCAGCCGCCCGCTGGCAGGGGGTACGTCCAGCCGAGACCTTTTCCGCCGCCAGCTGGCAGGACATTGACTACTGCCGCGAGCTCGGCGGCGGCGATCCTGGCGCCTTCAGCGAAGACTGCTTATATCTCAACGTCTGGGCCCCGGCCAGCGCAGCGCAGCCGCTGCCGGTGATGGTCTGGCTGCACGGCGGCGGGTTTACCATCGGCGCCGGCAGCCTGCCGCCTTACGATGGCAAAGCGCTTGCCAGCCGCGACGTGGTGGTGGTGACAGTTAACTACCGGCTGGGCCATCTCGGCTTTTTCGCCCATCCGGCGCTGGAAGAAGAGGCGGGCGAACGTCTCTATAATTTCGCGTTGCTCGATCAGATTGCCGCTCTGCAGTGGGTTCAGGAGAATATCCACGCCTTCGGCGGGGATGCCGCCAACGTCACGCTGTTTGGCGAATCCGCCGGGGCGCGTAGCGTGCTGTCGCTAATGGCCTCCCCGAAAGCGAAAGGGCTGTTTCATAAAGCGATTATTCAGAGCGGGTATACGCTACCCGATCTGCCACGGGAAAAAGCGCTGGAAAAAGGGCGCCTGCTGGCGGAACACTTCGCCTTACCGCAAGCCAGCGCTGAGGAATTGCGGGCGATCCCCGCAGAGGCCTTCTGGTCGCTCACCGCGCCGCTGAATACCGGGCCAGCGCCTATTGCCGGAGACGCGGTGCTGCCGCAGCCGATGCTGGAGACCTTCTTTGCCGGCCGCCAGCATCCGATACCGGTGATGATCGGCTCCAATAGCGATGAAGCCAGCGTGATGGCCGTGTTCGGCGTCGATATTGCCGGGCAGATCCAGAAGCTGCGCCGAGAGCGCCGTCTGGGGCTGGGGCTGATCAAACTCCTCTATCCCGGCGTGAAGGGCGATGAAGCGCTGGGGCGGGAAGTATGCCGCGACATGGCCTTCACCACCCTTGGTTATGTAGTGATGCAGGCGCAACAGCGCGTGGGTCAGCCGTGCTGGCGCTACTGGTTTGATTATGTCGCGGAAGCGGAGCATGACGCCTACCCGCATGGGGCCTGGCATGGCAACGAGGTGCCCTACGTGTTTGATAACCTGCGGTTGACCGACCCGGTGCGGCAGTACGCCAGCGAAGCGGATCTGGCCTTCGCCGCTCAGGTCGCTGACTACTGGACGCAGTTTGCACGCCTCGCCAGCGGCGAGCAGACGCTTTCCGGCGCAGTGCGCTGGCCGGCGTGCCTGCGCGGGCGGGATCGCCTGTTGCGCATTGGCTTGCATAAGCGCGCCGGGTTTAAAGTGGAGAACCGCTTTATGCGCGCCAGACTGGCGCTGTTTCGCCGGGTGATGAAGCATCACGTGACGCTGGAATAAATCCCATAATGCGCAACTGTCGCCACCGACCGGTGGCGACGTTATCTCACATGACCACCACCGGCTTGATCACCTTGCCGGACGCCGAATCGGCGAAGGCCTGGTTGATATCGGCCAACGGATAGCGGGCGATAAGCTTATCGATAGGGAATTTTCCCTGTTTATAGAGTTGCACCAACAGCGGAATAAACAGCGCCGGCACGGCGTCGCCTTCAATCACCCCGACCAGCGATTTTCCCTCCGCCATCAGGTCGTTCTGCACGTTAAGGGTGATATCTCCGGTAAAGCCCACAATCGCCACCGTTCCCAGCGGTTTCACCGCGTGTACGGCCTGCAGAACGATAGCGGAGACGCCGGTCGTTTCCACCGCGTAGTGGGCGCCTTTACCGGTGATTTGTTTAATCACGGCGACGGCATCCTGTTCCTTGCCGTTGATCTGATGGGTGGCGCCCAGTTCGCCCGCCAGGGCGAGGCGGCTGGCATGGATATCCACCGCGATAATCTGTGAACAGCCGGTTAATTTCGCTGCCATGATGGCGCTGAGCCCCACCGCGCCGCAGCCAAACACCACCAGCGATTCGCCGACCACCGGTTTCAGGCGATTGAGCACCGTTCCGCTACCGGTCTGGATACCGCAGCCCAGCGGGCCGAGCAGGGTGAGATCAACCTCCGGGTCGACCACGACCGCGTTGCTGGCGCGGGTGACCACATACTGGCTGAAAGACGACTGGCCAAAGAACAGGGACAGATCCTGGTCTCCCAGCCGGTAGGGGGTGGTGCCATCCTCGCGTCGGCCGCCAAAATTAAGCGTATTAAAATCTTCGCAAGCCGAAGGGTGGTTGCTTAAACAATTTTCGCAGTGGTGGCAGGCGGCGTAGCTGAGCACCACGTGGTCTCCTACCCTGATGCCGCTAACCGCCTCGCCGACGCTGGCAACGATCCCGGCGCCTTCATGGCCGAGGATCGCCGGCATAGGCACCACCCCGGGGTTGTCGCGCATCACGGCGTCGGTATGGCAGACGCCGGTGGCGACAATTTTCACTAATATCTCGTCCTTCCCCGGCGGGGCGACCTCGACGTCTTTGATGACAAAAGGCTGCTGGTAGCCCAGCGTGACGGCTGCTTTCACTTGCATGGCATGACTCCTGAATGAATTCCCTGGAGAGCGTGGCGGGACAGCCCGAACGGCTCTCCCCTGTTGGCCGCTAACGTGAAGAAAGATAGCGGTTATCGGGGAAAAGTTAGCACCAGGCGCGATGGAAATTTGCGCGAATCGTGCCTAAAAAACGCGCGCGGCGAGGAGCGATACATGGGGTGAATATTCAGCACTGGAGAATAGATTTCCCTTGAATAGTCAGGGGTAAAAAGCGGCAGGCAGCGTGTATGCCCAGGCTACACGTCAGAGGAAATGAAAAAAACAGGCTGTTCCTCTGGACAGGGCTTTTTTACCTTTTTTCTGCTGGCAACAATTGGATTATTAATCGTTTTTGTCTAGAGTGGGCGGAAATTATCACGCAGCGTGATGACGCGTTGCGAATCAATTCACCCGTGCAGAAGGACGCTTTCTCAGGCATGAACCGCAGACGTTTTCTTAAATCTTCCATGGCTGTTGCCGCCGTATGCGGAACGTCAGGAGTCGCTTCCTTATTCAGTCAGGCCGCTTTTGCCGAAGACGCGGGCATTGCCGACGGGCAAACGCGTCGTTTTGATTATGCTGTTCTGCAGGCGATGGCTCACGATCTGGCGCGCCAGCCGTGGGGCGGCGCCCCGCGCGATCTGCCGCCGACGCTCGCCAATCTCACCCCGCAGGCCTATAACAGCATCCAGTACGATGCCAACCACTCGCTGTGGAACAATATTGAAGAGCGTAAGCTGGACATCCAGTTTTTCCACGTCGGGATGGGGTTCCGTCGCCGCGTGCGGATGTTCTCTTTAGACGCCAGCACCCAGCAGGCGCGCGAGATCCACTTCCGTCCGGAGCTGTTTAAGTACAATGACGCCGGTGTGGATACCCGTCAGCTGGAAGGACAGTCTGACCTCGGCTTCGCCGGGTTCCGGGTGTTTAAAGCGCCGGAGCTGGCGCGCCGCGATATCGTGG
>NZ_JAGRQY010000221.1:0-7076 GCF_018223905.1 Klebsiella sp. 28 | reverse complement strand
CTGAAAAGACGTTTTAACATGACTGGTTCGCGCTATCCGGCAGATATTTTTTGCCAAATTTGTCGCTGATGTAGCCGCGAACCATGTTCAGCGCGTCCTGACTCAGGTTGGTGGAGTCGGTACGCATATAGGTGATGTGCCCTGCCTCATAGAGTCGCTGAGCCATCATCATGGTCTTTTTCACGCCGAAGCCCAGACGGGTGCTGGCCGCCTGCTGCAGGGTGGAGGTGATGAACGGCGCGCCCGGCTTGCTGCTGGTCGGCTTATCTTCACGCTCCAGTACGCTGTAGCTGGCTTTTTCCAGCAGCGATACCGCCGCCATGGTCTCATCGCGGCTGACCGGACGGAACGGCTTATCGTCCTTATGGGTCACCTGCAGCGGCAGGGCGTCACCGCCCGGCGTGGTGGTGCTGGCGTCGACTTCCCAGTACTCTTCCGGGACGAACGCTTTAATTTCACGTTCACGCTCCACCACCAGGCGGACCGCGACGGACTGTACGCGCCCGGCAGACAGACCACGGGCGATTTTTTTCCACAGCAGCGGCGAAACCATATAGCCCACCACGCGGTCCATAAAACGACGCGCCTGCTGGGCGTTAACCCGATCGATATTCAGTTCGCCCGGCTTTTCAAAGGCCTGACGAATAGCGTTTTTGGTGATCTCATTGAACACCACGCGGCTGTAACGCTGTTCATCGCCGCCGATGACTTCCCGCAGGTGCCAGGCAATGGCTTCCCCTTCGCGGTCAAGGTCGGTTGCGAGATAGATGTGGTCAGCTTTTTCCGCCAACTGTTTGAGTTCTGAAACTACCTTTTCTTTACCCGGAAGTACTTCATAGTGCGCATTCCAGTCATGCCATGGATCCACGCCCATACGGTTAACCAGAGCACTACGTTCGTCCTTTTTAGGCTTTTTAGCCCCTTTGGTGGCGGTAGAGTCGGCGCTCTTTTTGGAAGCTGATCCACTGGTCGGCAAATCGCGGATATGACCGACGCTGGATTTCACCACGTAGTCATTACCCAGATACTTATTGATCGTTTTGGCTTTTGCCGGGGACTCAACGATAACGAGAGCTTTACCCATATTCACCTTTACCTAATTTGATTCATCCAGGAATACATCGCACATTCATACACCCTCCACTGGCGACTGCCTCATATGTTGCGGCACCGTCGGTGAATATCAACCCTGAACACCCGTTTCATCTCCGTAAAACCAGGCGCTTGAGTTTGCTGACTTTTTCTCGTCAGGTGACATAGCACGAAGAATTTTTGGCCGAATGTCAAGCAAATCTGTTGCCAGATCGCCGAAAGCGTCACACTGTACCTGATAAAATTCGTTACGCAACTTTATTAGCATGCAAAAGCAAATCCCGCCAGTAAACGGCTGTTTCTCCACTGGTTACCATTACCCCTGATTTATGCATGGAAAATTTGCCCCACGCCGCCGCGCGGCGTAAACTACGCGCGGAGAAAAAGAGGAGTCCGTTATGCAAGGTACAACCCAACCAATCGATCGCCAGACGCTGCTCGAAAAAGCCAACAAACTTATTCGCGAACATGAGGATACGTTAGCCGGTATCGAAGCCACCGACGTCGTTCAGCGCAACAATGTCCTGGTGTTTAGCGGTGAGTTTTACCTTGATGAGCAGGGACTACCGACGCCGAAGAGTACAGCGGTATTTAACATGTTTAAGTATCTTGCTCACGAGCTGTCGGACAAGTACCACCTGGTCGATTAAGACCGGTGAAAACAATAACGCGAGGCCCAGGCCTCGCGTTATGTTATTTACATCAGCGGTTTCTGACCGCGCTGCCACCAGCGCAGCAGAAGCCGATCGGCGCTCTCCGCCGCGCTACCGGTGAAGCGGTCGAGCATCTTCTTACGCTGTTGATAACGCACCCCGATCACCTCGTGGCTCTCCATCAGCCCCAGCAGCAGCTCATCGCTGGTTTCAACCGCATCCACCAGACCTTTTTCCAGTGCCTGCACCCCGTACCAGTGTTCGCCGGTAGCTACCTGCTCAATATCAAGTCCCGGACGCATCAGGTGGACGAAATCCTTGAACAAATGATGTGTCTCATTAAGATCCTCGCGGAACTTGCGCCGCCCCTCCTCGGTATTTTCGCCCAGCATGGTGAGCGTTCGTTTGTACTGCCCGGCGGTGTGCAGTTCGATATCGATATCTTTATTCTTCAGGAAGCGGTGCAGGTTCGGGATCTGCGCCACCACGCCAATAGAGCCAAGGATCGCAAACGGCGCCGAGACAATTTTGTTCGCCACGCAGGCCATCATATAGCCGCCGCTGGCCGCCACTTTGTCGACCGCCACCGTCAGCGGGATCTGCTTGTCGCGCAAGCGCTGCAGCTGAGAGGCGGCCAGACCGTAGCCGTGCACCACCCCGCCGGGGCTTTCCAGGCGAATCACCACCTGATCGCGCGCTTTCGCCGCCGCCAGTACCGCGGTGATCTCTTCCCGCAGGCTATTGACCTCATGGGCATCCATACTGCCTTTGAAATCCAGCACCCAGGCGCGCGGCTTGCCTTCCGGCTCGGCATTACCCAGCTTCGCCCGCGCTTTGGCCGCCTTCGCCTCTTGTTTTTGCTTTTTCTTCTGCGCCTTATGCCACTGCTTCTGCTGCGGGCCGTCCAGCAGCGCCACCGCCAGCGATTCCTTCATCTCTTTATAATGCTCGCTAAGATTGGTCACCCGCAGCTCGCCGCGCTGCTTCTTGCGCTGAGCGAGGTTGACGATAATAGCGGCAATCACCGCGATGGCGACGACAACCGTCGCGATCTTGGCTAAAAATAAGCCGTACTGAGCAAGTAATTCCACGTTTTCACCTTGTGTAAAGCACTGACGTTGCTGCACAGTGTACCTCAGCCGCTGGCGAGAAGTCTTTGTGCTTTGTGTTCTCTGCGCAGCGGATTCCGTTTTTTTTCGCGCGGCTGAAATCGTTGCAAGATATTAATTTTGTGAATACTTTCCGCTTCGCCGATTGCAATAGCGGGCGCTTTCAGGCATAACAGCGCAAAAGTGAGATACCAAAGATGAAGCGCGATCGGGAACCGATCGCCCAAGGAGTTGCCGTGCATTATCAACCACAACGTCACTTGCTGAAAGATCGCATCATCCTGGTCACCGGGGCCAGCGACGGGATTGGTCGTGAAGCGGCCCTGACCTACGCGCGCTATAGCGCCAGCGTTATCCTGCTGGGTCGCAACGACGTCAAACTGCGCACCGTCGCCCAGGAGATTGAGCGTGAGGGTGGAATTCCCCCTCGCTGGTTTACCCTCGACCTGCTCACCTGTACGCCCCAGGCGTGCCAGCAGCTGGCGCAGCAGATCAGCATGCACTATCCCCGCCTTGACGGCGTGCTGCATAACGCCGGCTTGCTCGGCGACATCTGCCCAATGGAAGAGCAGAAGCCGGAGGTCTGGCAGCAGGTGATGCAGGTGAACGTTAATGGCACCTTTATGCTGACCCAGGCGCTTCTTCCTTTATTACTCCGTTCGGAATCGGGCTCGCTGGTCTTCACCTCATCCAGCGTCGGTCGTCAGGGCCGCGCCAACTGGGGCGCCTATGCCGTTTCCAAATTCGCCACCGAAGGGATGATGCAGGTGCTGGCCGACGAGTATCAAAGCCGCCACCTGCGGGTAAACTGTATCAACCCCGGCGGCACTCGCACCGGAATGCGCGCCAGCGCGTTCCCGACGGAAGATCCGCTGAAACTGAAAACCCCCGCTGACATTATGCCCGTCTATCTGTGGCTGATGGGTGACGACAGTCGTCGCAAGACGGGAATGACCTTCGACGCCCAACCGGGACGTAAACCAGGAATTGCCCAATGAGTGATGAACGCTACCGCGAACGCCAGCAGCGGCTGAAAGATAAAGTTGACGCCCGGGTGGCGGCGGCCCAGGACGAGCGCGGCATTGTGATGGTCTTTACCGGCAACGGCAAAGGCAAAACCACCGCCGCCTTTGGCACCGCGACCCGCGCCGTCGGCCATGGCAAAAAAGTCGGCGTGATCCAGTTTATCAAGGGGACCTGGCCTAACGGTGAGCGTAATCTGCTGGAGCCTCACGGCGTCGAATTTCAGGTGATGGCCACAGGTTTCACCTGGAACACCCAGGATCGCGACAGCGACACCGCCGCCTGCCTGGCGGTCTGGGAGCATGCCCGCCGTATGCTCGCTGACGACCAGCTCGATCTGGTGCTGCTGGACGAGCTGACCTACATGGTGGCGTATGATTACCTGCCGCTGGAGTCGGTGCTGAGCGCCCTGCGTGAGCGCCCTGCCCATCAGTCGGTGATCATCACCGGCCGCGGCTGTCATCGCGATATTATTGAACTGGCCGATACCGTCAGCGAACTGCGTCCGGTCAAGCATGCATTTGATGCCGGGATTAAAGCGCAGATGGGGATAGACTACTGAGGGCCTGATAGCGCGGAAGGAAGTACGCGTTCCGGCGGCAAGTCACCGGAACGCATAACATTAACCGTTAGTCTTATTGCGAGTACTGGAACGACGGTTGCTGTTGTTACCCTGGCGCGGATTAGCGCTGGTCTGGCTGTGACGCTTCACCGCCCGACGGATCTGATTGGCTTTCAACCGCCGACGGTCTTTCTCGACGGCAACCTTAGAGCTGGTTTCCGGCGTGAGCTCCACCAGCTCGCGCAGGTAGTTGGTCTGCGCCAGGTCCAGCTCGGTATAGCCGCCGCGCGGCAGGCCTTTCGGCAGCAGAATATCGCCGTAGCGCACGCGGATCAGACGGCTGACCTGCACGCCGACCGCTTCCCACAGGCGACGCACTTCGCGGTTACGCCCTTCGGTCAGGGTAACGTTATACCACTGGTTAATCCCTTCGCCGCCGGTGAATTTGATGGTTTTAAACGCTGCCGGACCATCTTCTAACTGTACGCCGCGCGACAGCTGGCGCAGCTTATCATCATCCACCTGGCCGAAAACGCGAACGGCGTACTCACGCTCGACTTCACGGCTCGGGTGCATCAGGCGGTTGGCCAGTTCGCCATCGGTGGTGAACAGCAGCAGGCCGCAGGTATTCACGTCCAGACGNNCGCCGCGCAGTTTAGGCAGACGATCAAACACCGTCGGGCGTCCTTCCGGATCGTTACGGGTGCACAGCTCGCCTTCCGGCTTATAGTAAGCCAGCACGCGGCAGATCTGCTCGGCAGACTCTTTCACCGAGATCAGATGACCATCGATACGAATTTTTAAACCAGGGACAATTTCCACACGATCGCCGAGGGTGGCGATTTTGCCGTCGACGCTGACGCGGCCAGCTTCGATTTTCGCTTCAATTTCACGGCGGGAGCCGTGGCCGGCGCGGGCCAGCACTTTTTGCAGTTTCTCGCTCATTGAGCTTCCTTAAGGTGTCGCCTTCCCAGGCGTCTGGTATGCTTTATGAAACAATGAGGCCAAAAGCACAACTCATTGTTACGTATATACTTTTAACGTAAAGTCTCGTCGGCGCGTTCAGGATATCCACCGCGAGCCCGTATTCGTGGCCGAACATACTACACTAACTTCGTCGGGAAAGCTTCTGTTCGCCGCGCCCCGTCTTTAGTATGGAACAGATTTTCCTCATTCTCCTGTGCCCATTCACGCATACGGATCTT
This sequence comes from Klebsiella sp. 28, assembly GCF_018223905.1. NCBI lineage: Bacteria > Pseudomonadati > Pseudomonadota > Gammaproteobacteria > Enterobacterales > Enterobacteriaceae > Klebsiella > Klebsiella sp. 28. The sequence goes on along the minus strand of NZ_JAGRQY010000221.1, from coordinate 1,432 downwards.
TATCGGACAGCGCCCCCCTCACTACGCGCGCTCCTCAGCGACGGCCGGGCGCTGGCCAAGCAGCCAGTCGCGAAAACAGCGGTTGGCAGGCGCCAGCAGCGCGGTCTCGTGGTAAACCAGATGATAGGCCAGCGGACAGGCGATGGGCTGCGCCAGAGGATTAACCAGCCGCCCCTGCGTCAGCGCAGGCGCTATGAATGAGCGTCGCAACAATGCCATCCCCATACCGGCGAACGCCGCCTCCGTCACGCCGTTGGAATCAGTGAACACCGGCCCACGCCGCGCGAAGTGCGGCGCCAGCCCCACGGCCTCACACCACAGCGCCCAGTCTTCACGATGTTCATCGTGCAGCAGCGGATACTGCAGTAGATCGCTCGCATCGGTGAGCGTCCGGCGCGGAGCGATCAGCTGCGGACTGCAGACCGGCATCAGGTCGTCATCCAGCAGGCGGTAAGCCTGCAGTTCCGGCCAGCCGCCGACACCATGACGCACGGCAAAATCGATCCCTTCACTCAGCAAATCTACTCGCCGGTTGGTGGTGCCGATCTGGATCTCAATCTGCGGATAGCGTCGTTCAAAATCAGCCAGCCGCGGCAGCAGCCACTGAATGGCGAAGCCGCTGGTACAGCTGATAGCTACCTTTTCTGGTCCCGGGGGCACCTGCAGGCGCTGGGTGGCGGCGGCTATCTGATGAAACGCCGGCTGAACGGCCCGCAGGTAGATCTCTCCCACCGCCGTTAACTGTAACCGTCGCGGAGTACGGATAAATAGCGGGACATTCAGCGTCTCCTCAAGGCGGGCAATCTGCTGGCTGACGGCGCTGGGCGTGACGCAAAGCTCACTGGCGGCCAGCTTCAGGCTAAGCAGCCGCGCCGCCGCCTCAAAGCAGCGCAACGCATTCAGCGGCGGGAGTTTCATGGATATGGAACCTCAGTTAAGAAAAACTTAATCATGTAAGCATAACGCGTTTGTCGCACGCTGCACGTGGGTTCTACAGTTGACTTCCTTCGTGACTACAAGGAGTCAATCATGCGTGTTATCGACTATGGCCGCCTGCTGCTGCTCGCCGCCCTCTGGGGCGCCAGCTTTTTGTTTATGCGCATCACCACCCCGGCCTTCGGGGCGTTGAACAGCGCTTTTCTTCGCGTACTGTTCGCCGCTATCGCGCTCGGGCTGTTACTCGGCGTGCAGGGTAAATGGAGCGGGTATCAGGGAAAATTCACATCCACTCTGCAGCTGGGGGTCATTAATTCAGGCCTTCCTTTTCTCATGTACTGCCTTGCCGCGCAATGGCTGCCGGCAGGGTACTCCGCCACACTTAACGCCACGGCGCCGATGATGGGGGTGCTGATCGGCGCGTTATGCTTTGCAGAACCGTTAACCCTGCGCAAAGGCGGCGGCGCGATACTGGGCGCCATTGGCGTGGCGGTGA
>NZ_JAGRQY010000220.1:0-954 GCF_018223905.1 Klebsiella sp. 28 | reverse complement strand
TCGGTGAGGAAGGTGCCCAGAAAACGGACACATCCAATTTGCAGGGCAATGCCCAGACGGTTGTGATCACCTCTGCTTTTTCCGATAAATTCCTTGTCTGCTTCATCAAGGTGAAAATATCGTGCCAGCTGAAGCTCATCCGGTTCACCGGTGAATCTGCCATAGCTTTCAGTCTGCTCAGTGGTCAGAAAGTCAACGGGCATATCGGCCTCCCTGCCTGACGGGCATTTAGTAACATTTTTCCAACCGTACGAAATGTTATAAATTATCGGACATCGTAAAACTGTTACATTAATATGTCTATTAAATCGTAAATTTGTAATAATAGACATGAGTTGTCCGATATTCGATTTAAGGTACATTTTTATGCGACTTTTTGGTTACGCTCGGGTCTCAACCAGTCAGCAGTCTCTTGATCTTCAGGTCAGAGCACTCAAAGACGCAGGTGTGAAAGCAAACCGTATATTTACCGATAAGGCATCCGGCAGTTCAACAGACCGGGAAGGGCTGGATTTGCTGAGGATGAAGGTGGAGGAAGGTGATGTCATTCTGGTTAAGAAGCTCGACCGTCTTGGCCGCGACACTGCCGATATGATCCAACTGATAAAGGAATTTGACGCTCAGGGCGTGGCAGTCCGGTTCATTGATGACGGGATCAGTACCGACGGTGATATGGGGCAAATGGTGGTCACCATCCTGTCGGCTGTGGCACAGGCTGAACGCCGGAGGATCCTAGAACGCACGAATGAGGGCCGACAGGAAGCAAAGCTGAAAGGAATCAAATTTGGCCGCAGGCGTACCGTGGACAGGAACGTCGTGCTGACGCTTCATCAGAAGGGCACTGGTGCAACGGAAATTGCTCATCAGCTCAGTATTGCCCGCTCCACGGTTTATAAAATTCTTGAAGACGAAAGGGCCTCGTGATACGCTTATTTTTATAGGTTAATGTCATGA
>NZ_JAGRQY010000022.1:0-1900 GCF_018223905.1 Klebsiella sp. 28 | reverse complement strand
GCGACCATTAAAAGCCAGGATGCTATTGATCGCCTGCTGGCGAAATGGACCGAGCGCCATTCCGGTATTCACAATATGTTCTCTGTGGCATTGCTGCAGGAGGGCATGAGCTACAAACAACTGTCGCAGGATAACGAAAAGGCGCAGCTGCTACAGTCGCGGCAGTGGGGCGTGGAAGAGGTCTGCCGGCTCTATAAAATCCCGCCACATATGGTGCAGATGCTGGCGAAAGCAACCAACAACAACATCGAGCACCAGGGCCTGCAGTTCGTGATGTATACGCTGCTGGCCTGGCTGAAACGCCATGAGGGTGCGCTGCAGCGCGATCTGCTTCTGCCCAGCGAACGCCGCGATTTGTACATCGAGTTCAATGTTTCCGGGCTGCTGCGAGGCGATCAGAAATCACGCTATGAATCTTATGCGCTGGGCCGCCAGTGGGGATGGCTATCCACTAACGATATCCGGCGTATGGAGAATCTGCCGCCAATTGCCGGCGGGGATAAATACCTGACGCCGCTCAATATGGTCGACAGCGCGCAGATCCTTCCTGGCGATAAGTCGCCGACAGCAAAACAGCTGGCCGAAATCGAAACCCTTCTGGCCAGAGCCTGATTATTTCCCGCCGCGCGGGATGACCTGGAAGACAACATGACAACGAAATTAATTAACCTGCCGCACCTGGCAGATATGGTCTTTGGCGTGCCGCATTACGTGACGCGGCAAACAATGGACTCCGTGAAAGCGGTGCTCATCCCCCGTATTCAGGGGATCACCGAAGATGCCGCCATTCAGATGGCATTGAATCCGGGTAAATCACCTGCTGCTGAGCAGGTCCAGCCCACCGGCGGGGTGGCGGTGATCCCCGTTCACGGCATTCTCGTTCCACGCCGGGGGCAGATTACGGCGATGTGCTCCGAGCTGACCAGCTACGAGCGGATCCGCGGGCAGTTGCAGGCGGCGTTAAACGACCCCTCAATCAGCGAAATCGTTCTGGATATTAACTCCGGCGGCGGCGCAGCGGTGGGGTGCAAGGAGCTGGCCGATTACATTTATCAGTCTCGCGATACGAAGCCCATCACGGCGATTGTGAACTACAGCGCGTATTCTGCCGCGTATTTCATCGCATCGGCCTGCAGCAAAATCATCGTCAGCCAGACCAGTGGCGTGGGGTCGATTGGTGTGATCATGGAGCACCTCGATACGTCGAAGATGGAAGAAAAAATGGGGCTGACGTTCACCACCATTTACCGGGGAGATAACAAAAATAACGGCACCCAACATGAACCACTGAGTGAAGAGTCGCTGGGTATGTTCCAGGGCATGATCGACGAAATGTACGAGACGTTTACGGGGTCGGTGGCCGAATATCGCGGCCTGAATCAGCAGGCCGTCATTGATACGCAGGCGGGGCTGTATTTTGGCCCTGGCGCTGTGTCCGCCGGCCTGGCGGATGAAGTCTCTGACCCCCAGGCGGCGATCAATGCTATCGCGGCAAAGTATCAGCAACCCCGACAAAAAACCTCCATTCAGATGCAGGCAGCCGCGATGGACCTGCAAACCAAAATGTAACCCGGCGCAAACACAAACCGCGTCACCTTAAGCAGCCAGCAGGCTGCTTTTTTTATGTCTAAAAAGAGAGAAATCAAATGCCACAGATTGAAGAATTGCGTCGTCAGCGTGCGGGTATCAACGAACAGGTTCAGGCCCTGGCAACCATTGACGCCAGCGGCAGCACGCTGACTGCGGAGCAGCTGACGGAGTTTGCGAACCTGCAGCAGCAGTTCACTGATATCAGCGCCAAAATTGAACGCCTGGAAGCCGCCGAACGTGCTGCGGCGCTGGTCGCAAAACCCGTGAAAGCGACTCAGCAGGCCCCCGGCATTATTGTTAAGCAGGAGCC
>NZ_JAGRQY010000219.1:0-6477 GCF_018223905.1 Klebsiella sp. 28 | reverse complement strand
GACGGCGGTCGGTTTTGATTTTGACGGGGCGCCGTTCAGCCACGTCGGCACGCGGGTGACCTTCGAAGTTCTGGTCCGGCGCTTTGCTCTGGAGGCCGCGATCCCCGACGCCCTGGGGCGGCTGATCCACTTCCTGGACGTCGGTGGGGAACCGACCCCGGAGGCGGCGGGGGTGGAAAGCATTCTGGCAGGGCTGCGGGAAACCATTACGGACGATGACCAACTGCTGGCGGCAGCCTGCTCGCTGTTCGACGGCTTACTGAAGTCCTGTGAAATGAGGTCTGGTAATCATGAGCAAAACGGTCGTTCTTCCGCAGAGTGACAGCCCTTCCGTCGTCGCTTCCGTCCCCTTCTGGCAGGCAATTCGCTTCTGGCTGAAGCTCGGCTTCATCAGCTTCGGCGGGCCTGCCGGGCAGATCGCCATGATGCACCAGGAGCTGGTGGATAACCGACGCTGGATCTCGGAAGGGCGATTCCTGCACGCGCTCAACTTTTGTATGGTCCTGCCGGGCCCGGAGGCTCAGCAGCTGGCGACCTATATCGGCTGGCTGATGCATAAAACCTGGGGAGGCGTCATCGCCGGGGTGCTGTTTATCTTGCCCTCGCTGGTGTTGCTCATCGCGCTGGCGTGGATCTACCTCGTCTGGGGAGATGTCGCGGTGGTGGCGGGGGTTTTTTATGGCATCAAACCCNNAAAAATGGCGCCTACTGGGCCATCGCCGCCGCGGCCTTTGTCGCTATTTTTGCGCTGAACGTTCCTTTTCCGCTGATCGTCCTCGCCGCGGCACTGGTGGGTTTTATCGGCGGACGGCTGGCGCCGACGATATTCGGCAAAGCCGACGCCCACCGTGCGCAGAGTCACCCTGGCGGAGCCGCCATCATTGATGACACGACGCCGATCCCGGCCCATGCCATTTTCAGCTGGCGGCGCACCTCTCAGGTGCTGATCGCCGGGATGCTGCTGTGGCTGGTGCCGATGGCCGCCCTGACGCTAATGCTGGGCTGGGCGCATCCGCTGACCCAGATGAGCTGGTTCTTTACCAAAGCCGCGCTGATGACCTTTGGCGGGGCATATGCCGTCCTACCTTATGTTTACCAGGGGGCGGTGACCCACTATGGCTGGCTGACGGCAGGGCAGATGATGGATGGCCTCGCCCTTGGGGAGTCGACCCCCGGACCGTTGATCATGGTGGTGACCTTTGTCGGGTTTGTCGGCGGCTACACCAAAGCGGTGTTGGGCGTCGATGATGTGCTGCTGGGGGGCATTGCGGCGGCGTGCCTGGTGACATGGTTTACTTTTTTACCCTCGTTTATCTTTATTCTCGCCGGCGGGCCGTTTATTGAAACGACCCATAATAAGGTGGGATTTACCGCGCCGTTGACCGCCATCACCGCCGCGGTGGTGGGCGTTATCCTGAATCTGGCGCTGTTTTTTATCTGGCATAGCGTCTGGGGACCATCCGGTTTCGACCCGTGGTCCGCAGCCATAGCCCTGGGCGCCGCCGGGCTGCTGTTTCGTTATAAGTGGAAGCTGACCTGGGTACTGGCCGCCGCCGCCGCAGTAGGGCTTATCGTCCATATGGCGGGACTGTCCGGCGCAGGATGAGGTTGGGCGGCAACGGGCCAGCGACCCGTTAGCGCCCAACCGGACCGGGGACCATCAGGTCGTGGGGCTTTCGCGGGTGGCCCGCGCCAGCGGGTTGCCGTCCAGTTCCAGCTGGTCGCGCAGCGCCCAGCCGCGCAGCTTGCCGGGGTTAAGCAATCCCGCCGGGTCGAGAGACTGTTTCACCGCCACGACGTCGGGACGAATCACGCCCTGTTTGCCGTCCTCAACCTGCAGCACGTGGGGGTTGTTAATCTTGACGTCGTTGTCGCGAAATATCTGCATGATGGCGTTAAGACGTTCGGGCGTGGTATAGCGCACCAGCTGCAGACCGCTGGCGGTGAGATTGCCCTCGATATCGCGCAGGAATTCAATATGGGACATCACCTCCCCGGCGAAGTGCTGCTCCATCTGTAAAATTTGCTGCGGATAGCGCAGCGGATCAAACGCCGTCTGCAGATAGGTCAGCGTATTGTCCACCTTGAGCGCATGCAGGGTGGTGTGGTTCCAGCAGTATTCCATTAACGAGCCGTTGCGCGTCCGGGCCTCGTCGCTGGCCTGCCGGATGGCGTTGCTCCCGCGATGGCGCGTTAACAGGCTGGCGCAGAGTCCTTCGCTCTCCTCGGCGATCAGGCTGATAACCGCATGCTGCCCGGCGCGGTAACGATCGTTGAGGTGGCTAAAATAGTCAGCGATCGGCGTGGCCAGCAGCGCCACCTGGCGCTTCACCAGCCCCGGCGAGCGGACGCAGGCGTTGGCATAGTTCAGCGCATCGGCGAAATCGTCAAACACGTCCAGACGTTCAATCCACTGGTGCGCAGGCGCCAGCGCCAGCTCAACCTCCAGGATAATGCCGTTGGTGCCGTAGGCGTGATGCAGCAGCAGCGCTTCGGGAGCCGGGACGGTCAGCACGCGGGGGACCGGCTCGACGGTCATTACTTTGACGCTGAGCACATTGCCGGGCGCAGCCAGCGGCCCATAGTTGATGGAGCCGATGCCGCCGAACCCGCCGCCGTAGAGACCGCCCAGGCTCGCCAGTCGATAGGTCGACGGCATACAGCGCAGCTCCCAGCCCGTCTGGCGGGCGGCGGTTTCGATGTCCGCCAGGCGAATGCCGGCCTGGGCCCTCACTGTGCCGTTGCCGAGGGCGACGATCTGGTTGAGCCCGGTCATATCCACCAGCAGCCCGCCTTCGAGGGGGACCAGTTGGCCATAGTTGCCGGTGGCGCTGCCGCGCAGGGTCAGCGGCAGCTGGTGCTGCGCGCAGGCGCAGACCAGCTGGCGCAGCTCCTCTTCATCGCGCGGGCGAACCACCGCGTCCGCCTGTTTCCCCGCCAGTTGCTCGGTGAGTAGCGGACTGAACCAGTGAAAATCGCGGGAGAGCCGTTTGATCTTCGCCGGCTGTAAGGTCCACTCCAGCGCCGGGAGTGCCTGCTGGATCGCCGCGACCGCGTGTTGACGCTGTTCATCAGTCATCATTCTTTTTCCTGTTCGTCAGCAGAACATTAATGAGATTGCACGGCTTCGCTTTCATGCCAGGCGCTAAGCGCCCGGCGCGAAACCCAGGACATCACGCCAAACAGCGCGATACCGGCGAGAGAGATCAGCAGCAGCGCGGCAAACATCAGCGGGATATCCAGCTGGTAGCCGGCCTGCAGGATCTGATAGGCCAGTCCGGTATTGGTCCCGCCGGTCCCGGCGACAAACTCCGCCACCACCGCGCCAATCAGCGACAGCCCACTGGAAATACGCAGCGCGCCGAAGAAATAGGGCAGCGCCGAGGGGATACGCAGCCGCACCAGCGTTTGCCAGCGGCTGGCGTGATTGAGGCGAAAATAGCTCAGCAGGCCGGGGGAGACGCTGCGCAGTCCCTGAGTGGTATTGGAGATGATGGGAAACACCGCCATCAGGGTGGCGCACACCACCAGCGAGAGCGTGGCATCCTTCACCCAGATGATGATCAGCGGGGCGATGGCGACGATCGGCGTCACCTGCAAAAACACGATGTAGGGAAACAGGGCGGTTTCCACAAAGCGGTTCTGCACCAGGATAAACGCCACCGCGGCGCCGATGACAATCGACAGCAGAAACGAGATCAGGGTGATCTTGAGGGTGAACAGCAGCGCCAGCAGCAGCGGCGTGAGATGCGTCCACAGGCTTTCCAGCATCACCAGCGGCGACGGCACCAGAAAGGCCGGGATACGGAAATAGCTCACTGCGCCCTGCCACAGGAGCACCATCGCCACCGCGACGAGGGTCGGATAGAGAATTTTGAGAAAACGCGGATGCTGGATCCACGGCGTTGCGGTTGTGGTTTTCATATTATGGCTCCATACCAGACTGGCTGGCCTGCAACAGACTGTCCTGCAGCTGACGGGCATACAGGGAAAAGGCCGGGCTGACGCGGAACGCCTCGCTGCGGGGGAACGGCTCGCGGATGGCGATATCTTCGACCACCCGTCCGGGACGGGCCGCCATCATGATCACCCGCTGGGAGAGAAACACCGCTTCGTGGATCGAGTGGGTGACGAACACTACCGTCAGGTTCTGCTCCTGCCAGAGACGCAGCAGGTCGCTGTCGAGTTTGTTACGCGTAATTTCATCCAGCGCGCCGAAGGGCTCATCCATCAGCAGCAGCTTTGGGCGGGTGACCAGGCCGCGGGCGATGGAGACGCGCATTTGCATGCCGCCGGAGAGTTCGCGCGGCAGGACGTCGGCGAACTTGCCGAGGCCCACCAGCTCAAGGACTTCATTCACCCGGGTATTGCCCTCCGCCCGCGGCACGCCGGCCAGATCCAGCGGCAGCCTGACGTTATTACGCACGCTGCTCCATGGCATCAGGGTGGCTTCCTGGAAGACGAACGACAGCGGATGCTGGGCCTTTTCCCGACTGTCGCGCCGCCACAGCATCAGCTTGCCGTCGCTGGGCTCCACCAGGCCGGCGACCATCTTCAGCAGGGTGCTTTTACCGCAGCCGGACGGGCCGAGCAGGGTAATAAACTCCCCCTGATTGATGGTCAGGTTGACGGGTAGCAGCGCCCGGGTGCCGTTGCTGTAGATTTTCTCCGCCGACAGCACCTCGATGGCCGGGGTGGCAGCGGCGGGTATAAAGCGGGTATCGCTCATCACGGTCAGTTTCGGGGCGGTATTCATGGCATCACTCCGGCGTCTTTGACCATCTCAAGGGTGTAAGTCTGCTCAAACGGCACCTTGCTGGCGTCGATCAGTTTGTTTTTCACCAGCATGTCCCAGGTTTTCTTCAGCCGCGGCTCGGTGATGATGCCGATGCCGCCGGTCTTAGCATCGCCGCCGGTCACCAGCTGGTACTGCTTCATCTGGGCAATGCCAAAGGCGATCTGCTCGGCGCCCATTTGCGGATTTGCTTTACCGATCAGGCTGTTGCCGGGGGCGGGATCCTGCAGGTAGCTTTTCCAGCCTTCCATGGAGGCTTTGACGAAGGCCGCCACCGCCGCCGGACGTTTGCGGATGGTGTCGGCCATACAGATAATCGAGTTGCCGTAGGGCGGGTAGCCCCAGTCGCTGAGCGGATAGACATAGAACGGCTGCCCGCCTTTGGCGACGGAGAACGGCTCCGAGGTCACGTAGCCCTGCTGCACCAGGTTTTTATCGGCGAGGAACGGCTGAACGTTAAAGGTATAGGGGCGCACTTTGCTGCCAGCCAGACCCAGCTCGCTTTTCGCCCACGGCCAGAAGGAGGTATAGGCCTCGGTGGCGAGCAGGAAGGTTTTGTCTTTAAGTTCCGCCGGGTTCTCCACCTTGTCATGGGTGATAAACACCGTCGGCGAGTGCTGGAACACGGTGGCGACGGTCACCGCGTGCACCCCGGCCTGCCAGGTCTCCAGCGCCTGGCCGTTGTCGCCAAGGGTGCAGTCCGCCTGACCGGCCGCCATCAGCTGCATGACGTTGATCTGCGGGCCGCCCATTTTAATTTCGACATCGAGACCGGCGTGTTGATACAGCCCGGTGGCCTGGGCCTGGTAAAACCCGCCGTGTTCGGCCTGGGCATACCAGTTGGTGAGAAAGGTAAACTTCTCCGCCGCGAAGCAGGAGGCTGAGGTCGCGAGGGCGGCCACGGTCAGCAGGGTAAAAACGGGCGTCAATCTGGTATTCATCAGGGCTCCCTGGATTCAGCAGCGAAAGAAGGTGGTAGGGACTGCACAAAGCCGTGCCAGTGCTGTTTGCCCCAGGTCGGTTCGCGACGTTCGACCCAGGCCATGCGGTGGATCTCGATGATCGCTTGCGCCCAGCTGGCGGCGAGGGAGTCGAGAAGCCCTTCGCCTTGCTCCCGCGTCGCCGGGGTCGGGTCGCCAATCACCCCGCTGGGGCCAAAGTCATACGACGCCCACGCCGCCGCCGGACGGCCTTTCGACAGGGTTGGGCAGGGGAATTCCGGGGGGAAATTAGCGACGGCCCGTTCCATATGGACGCACTCCGGCGCCAGCGCCAGCATCAGCGCCGTTTCGCTATGCCCGGCGTGCATCGCCATCCGCTGTTCATGCGGGCTGAGAAACTGTTTTTCGCAGTTGGGCACGTTGAACACGTCGTGGGGGATGGCGATGAAATCCCCGTGGCGCAGGCGCATTTCCCGGCAGGCGATCTGCAGGATCTGCGGCTGGCCGCCGTGGCCGTTGATCATCAGCAGCTTGCGAAAACCGGCCCGATAGAGAGATTCGGCAATCTCCAGCAGGGTATGCAGCAGCGTATCGCCGCTAAGGGTCAGGGTGCCGGGAAAATGCAGATGCGGCCGGGATCGTCGCCGGCAGCCTGGCGAGGGCATGGCCCGCCACGCCGGAAGATATCACGCTGTCCACCGAGCAGGGCAGATGCGGGCCGTGCTGTTCGATCGCCCCGGT
>NZ_JAGRQY010000218.1:0-9869 GCF_018223905.1 Klebsiella sp. 28 | reverse complement strand
AAAAAGGGAGGCTATTCGCCTCCCGCCATGCGGCTTATATTACCGCGGTGGTTAGTCGTGATGAACAACATAACCGCGACTGTTCGTCGAAGATTTCAATTTGCCAGACCTGATGGCGCGTCCCGACGTGCAGCGCTTTGCAGACGCCGCGCACCCGGCCCCCGCGCGCCGAACGGATGTGGTTGGCGTTAACCTCCAGCCCCACCACCTTTTGTTCGCCTTCGCTGCACAGATAGCCTGCCACCGACCCCAGGGTCTCCGCCAGCACCACCGACGCTCCGCCGTGCAGCAGGCCAAACGGCTGCTGTGTGCGGCTATCGACCGGCATAGTGGCCTCCAGCGTATCGTCGGTAACGGTCTCAAAGCGAATATCGAGCAGCCCTACCATGTTCCCCTCACCGAGCCGGTTGAGCTGCTCCAGCGTGGCCTGACGTTTCCAAATCATCCGATTATCTCCAGTAACGCCTGCAGCGGGTGGCGAACGCCGCTGCCTTCAATACGCTTCACCTGACTGCGGCAGGAGTAGCCCGTCACCAGACAGCGGTTTCGCGGCAGCCGCTGCATCGCCTGCTGCCAGGAGAGCGCGTAAATGGCCAACGAGTTGGCGTGGTTTTTCACTTCATGACCATAGGTGCCAGCCATCCCGCAACACCCAACGCTGACGTTTTCCAGCTTCGCGCCGAAGTGGGCAAAAATATCTGCCCACTGCTTTGTCGCCGCCGGTAGCGCGGTCACTTCGGTACAGTGACCGAACAGGTACCAGGGCTCACCGCCCAGATCGGGACGGGCGTCGCTGGTTAGGGCCTTCGGCAACCACTCATGGACTAACAGCACCTGGAAATCGCCGCGCTTGTCGCCGAGCGTCTGCTTGTACTCATCGCGGTAGCAGAGCACCAGCGCCGGATCGACGCCCACCAGCGGCATGCCCAGCTGCGCCACGCGGTTGAGGAAGTCCGCCGTCTTCTGCGCGGTGCGCGCGAAGCGGGTGAGGAAGCCTTTGATATGCTGCGCCTTGCCGTTCGGCGAGAACGGCAGGAGCACCGGCTGATAGCCTAAGGCCTCGACCAGACGGATAAAGTCGGCCACCACCTGGGCGTCGTAGTAGCTGGTGAAGGGATCCTGCACCACCAGCACCATCTTCGCTTTCTGCTCGGCGCTCAGCGCTTCGAGCTGCTCAAGGGTCATATTGGCGGAACGGTGGCCGGCCATCTGCTGCTTCAGCGACGGCGCCGAGAGCAGCGGCAGATCGACCATCCCGATATGCTTCTCCGACAGCTTTTTCAGCCACGGCTGGTTAATAAAAAAGTTAAAGGTCTTCGGCGCCTGCGCCATCAGCGGCGCATAAGATTCGACCGAGGCCACCAGATGATCGCGCACCGGCCGCAGATAGCGGCTGTGGTACAGCTGCAGGAAGCGCGAGCGGAACTCGGGAACATCGATTTTGATCGGGCACTGGGTCGAACAGGCTTTACAGGCCAGACAGCCGGACATCGCCTCTTTGACCTCATGCGAGAAGTCATATTCGCCTTTGCGCGCATGCCAGCTGTTGCGCGTGCGCGCCACCAGCGAGCGCAGGCTGACGCCCTGCTCCGGCAGCGCCTTCTCCAGCTGGTTGGGATCGACGCCGCGGTCGGCCAGCAGGCGCAGCCATTCCCGCACCAGCGTCGCCCGCCCTTTCGGCGAGTGGATGCGCTGGTTGCTGACTTTCATCGACGGACACATCGGGCTCTTGACGTCAAAGTTGAAGCACAGCCCGTTGCCATTACACTCCATCGCCCCACGCCAGCTGCTGCGCACCGCGATGGGGATCTGCCGATCCCAGGTGCCGCGCTTCGCCGCATCGACTTTCATCATCGGCGCGTCGATACCTTCCGGAGGACAGATTTTCCCCGGATTCAGGCGGTTATCGGGATCGAAGACCGCTTTGATCTTGCGCAGCTCGGCATACAGCGTCTCGCCAAAGAAGGCCGGGCTGTACTCCGCGCGGAACCCTTTGCCATGTTCGCCCCACAGCAGGCCGCCATACTTCGCCGTCAGCGCTACCACCTCGTCGGAGATCTGCTTCATCAGCACCTCCTGCTGCGGATCGCACATGTCCAGCGCCGGGCGCACGTGCAGCACCCCGGCATCAACGTGGCCAAACATGCCGTAGCTTAGGCCGTGGCTGTCGAGCAGCGCGCGGAACTCGACGATGTAATCCGCCAGATGTTCGGGCGGTACGCAGGTGTCCTCGGCGAAAGGAATAGGCTTGGCGGCGCCTTTGGCATTACCCAACAGGCCGACGGCCTTCTTGCGCATGGCATAGATGCGCTCCACGCCTTCAAGATCGTGACAGACCTGCCAGCCAATGACGCCCGCCTCGCTGGCGGCCATCAGCTCGTCCAGCCGCTGGCACAGGGTAGTAACCTGCTGGTCAATCAGCGCCGCGTCATCGCCGGCGAATTCGACGATATTGAGCCCGAGCATCTCTTTATCCGGTACGTCGGTGATCAGTTCGCTTACCGAGTGCCAGACGATATCCTCGCGCGCCAGATTGAGAACTTTAGAATCGACGGTCTCCACCGACAGGGCTTTCGCTTCGACCATAAAGGGCGCATTGCGCAGCGCAGAGTCGAAGGAGTCATATTTGACGTTGACCAGACGGCGCACCTTCGGCAGGCGGGTGATATCCAGCCGCGCTTCGGTAATAAACGCCAGCGTCCCTTCCGAACCGGTTAAAATACGGGTCAGGTCGAACTCGCTCATCTCATCGTTAAAGACGTGACGCAGATCGTATCCGGTGAGGAAGCGGTTGAGTTTGGGAAACTTATCAATGATCAGGTCACGCTGCGCCTTGCAGCGCTGGTAGACCGTGTTGTAGATCCGGCCAACCGTCGAGGGGGTATTGCCCAGCGTCTCCGCCAGCGCCACCGGCACCGCCTGGGTATCGAGGATATCCCCGCCCATCAGCACCGCCCGCAGGCCGAACACGTGATCCGACGTTTTGCCGTACACCAGCGATCCCTGGCCGGACGCGTCGGTGTTAATCATCCCCCCCAGCGTGGCGCGGTTGCTGGTGGATAGCTCAGGCGCAAAGAAGTAACCATAGGGTTTAAGAAACTGGTTCAGCTGATCTTTGATGACCCCGGCTTCAACGCGCACCCAGCCCTCTTCGGGGTTGATTTCGATAATGCGGTTCATATAGCGGGACATATCGACGATAATCCCGCCGTTCAGCGCCTGGCCGTTAGTGCCGGTGCCGCCGCCACGCGGTGTGAAGATCAGCGATTTAAAACGCGGTTCGGCGGCGACGCGCGCCAGCAGCGCCACGTCCGCCGTGGATCGAGGAAAAATGACCGCATCCGGCAGCAGCTGATAGACGCTGTTGTCGGTGGCCATCGTTAGCCTGTCGGCATAGCTGGTGGCGGTATCGCCGGTAAAACCCTGTTGCTCCAGTACCTGCAAAAAATTCAGCACCAGTTGAACTACCCCTGGCGCCTGAGAAATTTGTGGGATCATCACGCTTGACCCTGCCTGACTATGTTGTGTTTGAAAATATTGTGTTGGTGCTAACTAAACGTTTGCGTAGCGCATTCAACTTTTTATCACATTTTTTTCATATGCGCCCACGTGTTTTCTGTGCAAAATCAGCCCGGCAAAATTATTGATATTATTATCAGTATATGGATTTACGCGGCGCCAGCTGTTTGGCGCGACTGGAAAGGTAAAATTTCTCTATGATTAATCCCCATCAGCCTCGGGACATTCCGCAAATACTGCTGTCGGTGCTGTTCCTGGCCCTGATTATCATATCCTGCCTGTGGGTTGTGCAGCCGTTTATTCTGTCCTTCGCCTGGGCCGGTACGGTGGTGATCGCCACCTGGCCGGTGCTGCTGCGTCTGCAGCGTGTGCTGTTCGGCAAACGACTGCTGGCGGTGCTGGCGATGACCCTGTTGCTGTTTCTGCTATTCGTTATTCCTATCGCTCTGCTGGTCAACAGCCTGGTGGATAACAGCGTTCCGCTGATCAAACTCATCAGCAGTGGAAATGTGACGCTGCCGGATTTCGCCTGGCTCAACAGCGTACCGCTGGTCGGCGATAAACTGTACTCCGCCTGGCACGGTCTGCTGGATATGGGCGGCTCGGCGATTATGGCCAAGGTTCGTCCCTATATTGGCACCACCACCAGCTGGTTTGTCGGTCAGGCGGCGCACATCGGCAAGCTGCTGGTCTACTGCGGTTTGATGCTGCTGTTCAGCGCGCTGCTCTACTGGCGCGGCGAGCAGGTGGCCTATGGTTTCCGCTACTTCGCCACGCGCCTCGCGGCCAAACGCGGCGACGCCGCGGTGCTGCTGGCCGGCCAGGCCGTGCGCGCCGTGGCGCTGGGCGTGGTGGTCACGGCCCTCACTCAGGCGGTACTGGGCGGGATTGGCCTTGCCGTCTCCGGCGTGCCCTACGCCGCTCTGCTGACCGTGGTGATGATCTTTACCTGTCTGGTTCAGCTCGGCCCTTTACTGGTTTTGGTGCCGTCGATTATCTGGCTTTACTGGAGCGGGGACACCACCTGGGGCACCGTGCTGCTGGTGTGGAGCTGCGTAGTCGGCACCATGGACAACGTTATTCGTCCGGTGCTCATCCGCATGGGCGCCGACCTGCCAATGATCCTTATCCTCACCGGCGTCATTGGCGGCCTGATCGCCTTCGGCATGATCGGCCTGTTTATCGGTCCGGTGCTGCTCGCCGTCTCCTGGCGGCTGTATGACGCCTGGGTGCATGAGGTGCCGCCGCCGCCGAAAGACCCTGACGTCGTCCTTGAAGAGCTTAGTGAGCTGGAGGCCGGTCGCAAGTAATGCCTGGCAGGCGGGGAGACCCGCCTGTTTCTTTGCCCGCATATTGTTAAGCAAAATTTATTGATCGCCGGCAATGCGCTGGCCCCGCGCGCCCTTCACCTCGCTTTCCTCCCCCGGTCCTTCACAACAATTTAACTATTGAGAGGAATCTGATCGACGGCAAAGGCCCCGCTGCCTACTATTAGCTCACGGTTATAAATCAACACCTTGATTTATAAGCATGGAAATCCCCTGAGTGAAACAACGAATTGCTGTGTGTAGTCTTTGCCCATCTCCCACGATGGGCTTTTTTTTGCCCTGCGCATCACGACACCAGATAGCCTGACACCGGTAAAAAAAATCCCCGGCATCGCTGCCGGGGATCGGTCCTGTCAGGGCGAACTTATTTTTTCAGTTCCGCCAGACCTAACCAGGTTTGTACCACGGTATCCGGGTTCAGGGACAAGCTATCAATCCCCTCTTCCATCAGCCAGGCGGCGAAATCCTCATGGTCAGACGGCCCCTGGCCGCAGATGCCGACGTATTTACCCTGTTTCTTCGCCGCGCGGATGGCCATCGACAGCAGGGCTTTCACCGCGTCATTGCGTTCATCAAACAGCTCAGAAACCACACCGGAATCGCGGTCCAGACCGAGCGCCAGTTGGGTCATGTCGTTCGAACCGATGGAGAAGCCGTCGAAGTACTCGAGGAACTGCTCCGCCAGCAAGGCGTTCGACGGGATCTCGCACATCATAATGATCTTCAGCCCGTTCTCGCCGCGCTTCAGCCCCTGACGCTCCAGCTCTTCGACCACCGCTTTCGCCTGGGCGACGGTACGGACGAAGGGGACCATCACTTCAACGTTGGTCAGTCCCATGTCGTTACGCACGCGCTTCATCGCTTCGCATTCAAGGGCGAAACAGTCGCGGAAGCTTTCGGAAACGTAGCGTCCGGCGCCGCGGAAGCCGAGCATCGGGTTCTCTTCTTCCGGCTCATAGCGCTCGCCGCCCACCAGGTTGGCGTATTCGTTCGATTTGAAGTCCGACAGACGCACGATCACCCGTTTCGGATAGAAAGCGGCGCCGAGGGTGGCGATCCCTTCGGTCAGGCGGCCAACGTAGAACTCTCTCGGCGAATCGTAGCCTTTCATCAGCTCGCGGATTTCGTTCTGCAGGCCCGGCTCCTGGTCGTCAAACTCCAGCAGCGCGCGCGGATGAACGCCAATCATACGGTTGATGATAAATTCCAGCCGCGCCAGACCGACGCCTTCGTTCGGCAGGCAGGCGAAGTCGAACGCGCGATCCGGGTTGCCGACGTTCATCATCACCTTCAGCGGCAGATCCGGCATGTCGCCTACGCTGGAGCTCTTGACGCTGAAGTCGAGCAGCTCGGCGTAGACATAGCCGGTGTCGCCTTCGGCGCAGGAGACGGTGACATTCTGATTTTCCTGAATGCGATCGGTAGCATCGCCGCAGCCGACCACTGCCGGGATCCCCAGCTCACGGGCGATAATCGCCGCGTGACAGGTACGCCCGCCGCGGTTGGTGACAATCGCCGAGGCTTTTTTCATGATCGGTTCCCAGTCCGGGTCGGTCATGTCGGTAACCAGTACGTCGCCTGGCTCAATGCGATTCATCTCGCTGATATCGTGGATCACCTTGACCGGACCGGCGCCAATGCGGTGGCCGATGGCGCGCCCTTCGGCGATGATCTGCCCCTGAGCGTGGAGGGTATAACGCTCCATCACCTGGCCGCGGGAACGCACGGTTTCAGGACGCGCCTGGACGATAAATAGCTTACCGGTGTGGCCATCTTTCGCCCACTCGATATCCATCGGACGGCCGTAGTGCTTCTCGATCTGCACCGCCTGCTTCGCCAGCTCCTGCACTTCCTCGTTGCTTAACGAGAAAATATCGCGCTGCGCCTGCGGCACATCTTCGATACGCACCTGTTTACCGTGCTCCTGGGTCGGCGCGTAAACCATACGGATCTTTTTCGACCCCATGGTGCGGCGCACGATCGCCGGACGGCCAGCGGCCAGCGTCGGTTTGTGGACGTAGAATTCGTCCGGGTTCACCGCGCCCTGCACCACCATCTCGCCCAAACCCCATGCAGAGGTGATAAACACCACCTGGTCAAAGCCGGATTCGGTATCGATGGAGAACATGACGCCGGAGGAGGCCAGATCGGAGCGGACCATCCTCTGCACCCCGGCGGAGAGCGCCACGCCGCGGTGATCGTAACCCTGATGCACGCGGTAGGAGATTGCGCGATCGTTAAACAGCGAAGCAAACACGTGCTTCACGGCAACGAGCACGGCGTCAAAGCCCTGCACGTTGAGGAATGTCTCTTGCTGCCCGGCGAAGGAGGCGTCCGGCATATCTTCCGCGGTGGCGGAAGAGCGCACGGCGAATGAGGCCTCGGCGTCATCGGCGGACAGCAGGTCATAAGCATCGCGAATCGCGTTTTCCAGTTCGCTCTGGAAGGGGGTATCGATGATCCACTGTCGGATCTGCGCGCCCGCTTTCGCTAATGCGGAAACGTCGTCAATGTCGGTTTCATCCAGCAGCGCATAGATGCGCTGGTTAACACCGCTTTGGTCCAGGAACTGATTGAAAGCATCAGCGGTGGTGGCAAACCCGTTAGGTACGGAAACACCCATACCGGACAGATTCGTAATCATTTCACCAAGGGAGGCATTTTTGCCCCCAACTCTGTCTACATCATTCATGCCGAGTTGGTTATACCAAAGCACCAGCGGTGACGAGCCATTGTTGGACATCGAGACAATCCTTTTGTGATTTAATACCAGTGAAAAAAATTTCACGATCGACTGCAGGATTATCCTGACATATTTATGAAGCTGAAAAAAACGGTGAATCGTTCAAGCAAATTATTTTTTCATTTTTCGGACTGTTCCCCCGATATTGCTAACTTGATGATTTTTAGGAATTCTGATGGAAAACGCTGGAAATAACGGCGACAAAAAGAAAATGAACCACCCTTTTCATAAAAAACAAAAATAGCGTTTCAATTTTAACAAGAGACAAATCAAACAGGGATATGCTTAAATTTAATATCCGCTTTCAGGCAATTAAACTCATTATACCGGATGGTCAAAATGGAAAGTGCTGTAGATCGCCACGTATTTTATATTTCTGACGGTACCGCCATTACGGCGGAGGTGCTGGGGCATGCCGTGATGTCGCAATTCCCGGTCGCCATCAGCAGCGTAACCCTGCCGTTTGTGGAAAATATCAGCCGCGCGCGGGCGGTAAAGGAGCAGATCGACGCCATTTATCAGCAAACGGGTATTCGCCCGCTGGTGTTCTACTCCATCGTCATCCCGGAAATACGCGACATTATTCTGCAAAGTGAAGGCTTTTGTCAGGATATCGTACAGGCGCTGGTGGCCCCGCTGCAGCAGGAGCTCAACCTCGACCCGACGCCGGTGGCCCACCGCACCCACGGCCTCAACCCCGGCAACCTGATTAAATATGATGCGCGTATCGCCGCCATCGATTATACCCTCGCCCATGACGATGGCATCTCGCTGCGCAACCTTGACCAGGCGCAGGTGATCCTCCTCGGCGTCTCGCGCTGCGGCAAAACACCCACCAGTCTGTATCTCGCCATGCAGTACGGTATTCGCGCCGCCAACTATCCGTTTATCGCCGACGATATGGACAATCTGGTTCTGCCGGCCTCGCTGAAACCCCTGCAGCATAAGATGTTCGGCCTGACCATCAATCCGGAGCGTCTGGCGGCGATCCGCGAGGAGCGCCGGGAGAACAGCCGCTACGCCTCCCTGCGCCAGTGTCGGATGGAAGTGACCGAAGTGGAGGCCCTGTATCGCAAGAATAAAATCCCCTGCCTGAACAGCACCAACTATTCCGTTGAGGAAATAGCGACAAAAATCATGGACATCATGGGGCTGAATCGCAGGATGTACTAATACACTAGTACATTATTAAAAATTTGTTTATGCTATCACCCGTGGCCTATACAGGATCATGCCCTGCTCTTGCAATAAGCAGGGATTGGTTTATCGTGATGCGCATCACTTCCCGGCATTTTCGCCGCGGAAGAAACAGATTTTTGAGACCCCAATGAATAAAACAGACGAATTGCGTACCGCGCGCATTGAGAGCCTGGTAACGCCCGCGGAGCTGGCCCAGCGCCATCCCGTAACGGCCGACGTGGCTGCCCACGTCTCGGCCTCCCGCCGCCGAATTGAAAAAATCCTCAACGGCGAAGACCGCCGACTGCTGGTGATTATCGGCCCCTGCTCCATTCACGACACCGACGCGGCGCTGGAGTATGCCCGCCGCCTGCAGGGCATGCGCGAGCGCTACCAGCCGCAGCTGGAGATCGTGATGCGCACCTACTTTGAAAAACCGCGTACCGTGGTGGGCTGGAAAGGCTTAATCTCCGATCCCGACCTCAACGGCAGCTACCGGGTCAACCACGGAATTGAGCTGGCGCGGCGCCTGCTGCTGCAGGTTAATGAGCTGGGGGTACCGACGGCCACCGAGTTTCTCGATATGGTGACCGGTCAGTTTATCGCCGATCTCATCAGCTGGGGGGCCATCGGGGCGCGCACCACAGAAAGCCAGATCCACCGTGAAATGGCCTCAGCGCTCTCCTGCCCGGTTGGATTTAAAAACGGCACCGACGGCAATACGCGCATCGCGGTGGACGCCATCCGCGCCTCCCGCGCCAGCCATATGTTCCTCTCCCCGGACAAGCAGGGGCAGATGACGATTTACCAGACCAGCGGCAACCCGTACGGGCATATCATTATGCGCGGCGGCAAACGGCCAAACTATCACGCCGAGGATATCGCCGCCGCCGGCGAGGCGCTGCGTGAATTCGATCTGCCGGAACAGCTGGTCGTTGATTTCAGCCATGGCAACTGCCAGAAGCAGCACCGCCGTCAGCTGGAGGTGTGCGCCGATATCTGTCAGCAAATTCGCGCGGGCTCCACCGCCATCGCCGGGATTATGGCCGAAAGCTTCCTGCAGGAAGCTTTCGGCCATAATCCCGGCGATGGCGGTGGAG
>NZ_JAGRQY010000217.1:0-1153 GCF_018223905.1 Klebsiella sp. 28 | reverse complement strand
TATTTTTATAGGTTAATGTCATGATAATAATGGTTTCTTAGACGTCAGGTGGCACTTTTCGGGGAAATGTGCGCGGAACCCCTATTTGTTTATTTTTCTAAATACATTCAAATATGTATCCGCTCATGAGACAATAACCCTGGTAAATGCTTCAATAATATTGAAAAAGGAAGAGTATGAGTATTCAACATTTTCGTGTCGCCCTTATTCCCTTTTTTGCGGCATTTTGCCTTCCTGTTTTTGCTCACCCAGAAACGCTGGTGAAAGTAAAAGATGCTGAAGATCAGTTGGGTGCACGAGTGGGTTACATCGAACTGGATCTCAACAGCGGTAAGATCCTTGAGAGTTTTCGCCCCGAAGAACGTTTTCCAATGATGAGCACTTTTAAAGTTCTGCTATGTGGTGCGGTATTATCCCGTGTTGACGCCGGGCAAGAGCAACTCGGTCGCCGCATACACTATTCTCAGAATGACTTGGTTGAGTACTCACCAGTCACAGAAAAGCATCTTACGGATGGCATGACAGTAAGAGAATTATGCAGTGCTGCCATAACCATGAGTGATAACACTGCTGCCAACTTACTTCTGACAACGATCGGAGGACCGAAGGAGCTAACCGCTTTTTTGCACAACATGGGGGATCATGTAACTCGCCTTGATCGTTGGGAACCGGAGCTGAATGAAGCCATACCAAACGACGAGCGTGACACCACGATGCCTGCAGCAATGGCAACAACGTTGCGCAAACTATTAACTGGCGAACTACTTACTCTAGCTTCCCGGCAACAATTAATAGACTGGATGGAGGCGGATAAAGTTGCAGGACCACTTCTGCGCTCGGCCCTTCCGGCTGGCTGGTTTATTGCTGATAAATCTGGAGCCGGTGAGCGTGGGTCTCGCGGTATCATTGCAGCACTGGGGCCAGATGGTAAGCCCTCCCGTATCGTAGTTATCTACACGACGGGGAGTCAGGCAACTATGGATGAACGAAATAGACAGATCGCTGAGATAGGTGCCTCACTGATTAAGCATTGGTAACTGTCAGACCAAGTTTACTCATATATACTTTAGATTGATTTAAAACTTCATTTTTAATTTAAAAGGATCTAGGTGAAGATCCTTTTTGATAATCTCATGACCAAAATCCCTTAACG